>JBIIWL010000210.1:0-3951 GCA_044338885.1 Fibrobacteria bacterium | reverse complement strand
CTGCGTAAGACGGAGCGAGACCAAGAGAGGCGAGGCGCTCTGACGCAGTCGTACTTGAAGTACGACGAGGAAGAGCAACGACGCATCGCGCCGGTCGCAGCCCAGTTGACATATATCTGGATAACGCAAAAACTGCTGCGTAAGACGGAGCGAGACCAAGAGAGGCGAGGCGCTCTGACGCAGTCGTACTTGAAGTACGACGAGGAAGAGCAACGACGCATCGCGCCGGTCACAGCCCGTCTAACGCAGCAGTTTAACCGCCAAATCCCACGCGGAAATCATCGACTCCGGTTCCGCAACGCCCTGCCCCGCAATCTCAAACGCCGTGCCGTGATCGGGTGATGTGCGCACAAACGGCAGGCCCAACGTGCAATTCACGCCATTGGCAAAATCGAGCGTCTTCATGGGGCCAAAGCCTTGGTCGTGGTACATCGCGAGCACCGCGTCGTAGCGCCCACGGAGGGCTTGCAAAAACACTGTGTCGCCGGGGAAGGGCCCGAAGGTTTCAATGCCCTCGTCCGCCAACAAGGCCATCGCCGGCTTTAAGATTTCGATCTCTTCTCGACCGAACAAACCATTTTCACCCGCGTGTGGGTTCACGCCGGCGAGCGCGATGCGCGGCGCCGTGAACCCAGCGCGCCCCAGCGCGTCACGCGTGAGCCGCACCACGTGCGCCACACGCTCCACGGTGATGGCGTCGAGTGCTTGGCGCAATGAGAGATGATCGGTCACGTGGCTCACCACCACTTTAGGGTGCCACAGGGCCATCACCGGCCCCGCCACACCCGTCATGTGTTCCAATATTTCCGTATGACCTGCATAGGCGTGGCCCGCGCTGTTCATCGCCTCTTTGTTGAGCGGCGCGGTCACAATGCCGTGCGCGCGACCCGCAAGGCATTCAGCGATCGCCTGTTCGAAATAACGAAAGGCGGCGTCACCGCATGCTTGTGACAACGTGCCAACCACATAATCGCCCGCGCGTAAAATGCCGAGAGACCGCACCGCAATCTCACCATCTCCCGCCACAGATTCATCCGCAAAGCGGACGGGAATCTTAAACCGCTCGGCGGTCGCGCGTAAAATATCGAGTTCGCCGACGACGATGGGCCGTATCGCGTGTGTCGTCGGTCGGGCGGCACACAGCTTGGCGATGACTTCGGGGCCGATGCCGGCGGCATCGCCCAAGGTGACGAGTAGGGTTTTCACACATGAAAAGTTAGCCCCTCGCCGCCCAACCGGAAACGATCAGATCGACGCGAGTGACCAAGGCTGGAACCGTAGGTATCGATTTAGGGCGCGCAGGCCGGGCCGCCATACCCGCAGCGGGTCATGGGTGACACAAAGGTCGAATCAACACCCGCCCCAATCGTCATCGTGATCGACGATTGGTAGCCACGGAGTGGCGCGTTGCGGTCGATCGCTTCCATCAAAATGGAATGCGCTTGTCCCGGACGCAGGTATTTATAGGTCAACGCTTCATCGAAGGTTCGTGCACCGGCCACGCCCACCAGAATGGGACTCCATGAGGACCCACTGTTGCTTGTGGAGAGCAAGGTTTGAGTGCCACCGATGACGAACCCATTGTTGTTGTTCCGGAAATCGGCGCGTTTAATGGTCACGGTTGTGCCGCTGGCTTGCGGTGACCACGTTGCCCCCCCATTGGTCGTCTTCAGAATCACACCATTTTCACCCGTGACCCATCCGAGCGTTGTGCTCCGGAAATACACGCCGTGCAACATGACCGAGGTGCCACTGGTTTGCTGGGCCCAGCTGGCCCCACCGTCCGTCGTCTTCAAAATCACCCCATCGGCACCCACGATCCACCCGGTGGTCGTGTTCGCGAAGTAGACGCCTTTAAGCGCCCGCTTGACCCCTCCGCCCGTCCAGTTGTCACCTTGGTTGACGGCGTTGAGTATGGTACCGTTGGCCCCAACCGCGTAGCCACGTGATGAGCCCACGAAGAACACGCGATTCAGCTGCTGCGTCACAGGCGTCTCTTGAGAATACCACGTCGCACCGCCGTTGACGGTTTTTAACATGAGGCCATTCGCGCCGGCCACGTAAACAGTATCGGCGGACACGACATGCACCGACCGCAGGTTTAGCGCGGTCCCACTGGTTTGAGCAGTCCAGGTTGTCCCGCTGTCAGTGGTTTTACGGATCACACCGCCATCGCCCACCACCCAACCGACGGAGGCGTTGTGAAAGCGCACCGCGTTCAGAGTGGCTGAGGTCCCACTGGTGCGCGCCGCCCAGTTCACGCCGGAGTTCACTGTGCGCAGCACCGTACCCCCCGCCCCCACGGCGTACACAAGGTTACGGTTCACTGGATGAACCGCGCGCAAGGCTTGCGCCGTGCCGCTGGCCTGTGCGGTCCAGGTCGCATAAGGCCAACTGGTCGCACTACCGTTCACCGTACGCACAATTGTACCCGATGCCCCCACGCTCCACCCCGTATCGACGCCTACAAAGCGAACGTCCGCCAGGTTTTGCGAGGTCGGACTCGTGAGGGGAGCCCACCACCATTCGTTGTTGTCGGTTTTGCGGATCACACCACCGTCGCCCACCACGAAGCCAACCGTCGGTGTCGTGAACCATACGGCGTTCGCCGTTAAGCCTTCAGTACCCGATCGCTCTTCCCAAAGAGCCCCACCGTTAGTGGTCAAGCGGATCACGCCCCCGGCCCCGAGGGCCCAGCCGCGTGTCGCACTCACGAAATGCACGGTGTTAAAAACAGCCGTCGTACCGCTGGTCTGAGTAAACCAACCACCCGCCACGGGAGCCCAAATAATTCCGCCACTGCCAGGAGGAGAGCCACCTTCTGCTGATCCGTTTTCGGTTTTAAGGATCGTTTCACTGTCGCCCACCGCGTAGCCGACGTCGGCTGAGGGGAAGCTGATGGCGTTGAGCTTGCGCGTCGTATTACTCACAAGCGTGAACCAGCTGTTGGCACTGTTCTGGGTCTTGTAGATGCCGCCGTTGCGTCCGACCACAAAGCCAGTGGTCGTACCCGTGAACCACGCGGCGTTCACCGAATCCGCCATTGACGCGCGCGCGACCCAAGAGTCGCCGCCGTTCGTAGTGGCAAAGGCTTGCCCTGCGGCCGAAACCAAATAGCCGTTGTTATTGTCTGGGAAATGTCCGCCGACGAGGTTTTGTGAGGTCACGCTCAGCTCGGTCCACGTCGCCCCGTTGTCGGTGCTCTTGAGTGCGCGACCCGAATCTCCTGCCGCATGTAACGTGGAACCCGACATGGCTTGCAACCAATTGAGGTTGGCGTTTCGACTGCCGATAGACATCGAATCACGCACGATGCCGTCGACCTTAAGTCGTAACCACAACACGTTATTGGGAATCGAATCTGCGAAGTACGACATGAACCGGGCGCGCAGAATCGAGAAGGCTGGCGAAACCACCTTTGTGACGAACGCCGTATCGGCGGGGCGCACGGCGAACACCACGGAGTCGATGTGGACCGTATCACGGCGAGGGGGTGAGAGGCGCTCGTCAATGGTGTAGAACCGCGCGGTCCAATTGCGTAAACCGGGGAGCTCGACGAGAGTCGGGGGCAATGCGATCACGCCCGAATCAGGGCGTCCCGAAATCGGTTGGGCGGTGCGGAAGGGGGCTACACCGGGCGCCGAATATTCAATGATGAGGGAGTCGAGCTGGAAAGTGGTATCCGCGGCACCCTTGGCCAAAACAGATTGACTTTGGTCCAGCTTGAGGACGATGTTCGCAAACCCAACCGGAGCACTTTTCCCGGGGTATTCCGAACTTCCGTCCGCGAGTAAGCACCCCGCCAGCAAGAGGCTGAAGAGTGAGGCCGACAGGGAGCGACCGAAGCGAGAATTAAGATGAGTCAGCACGGGTAAACCTGGATCCAACTAGAGGCGCGAGGCCCCAGACACGTGTGATCCACGTATCTGCAGGTCTAACAGCGCAATGATT
>JBIIWL010000209.1:0-3952 GCA_044338885.1 Fibrobacteria bacterium | reverse complement strand
GGCCGGCCAGCTCTGATGGCTTGGATAGCGCCGGGCCCGAAGTGATTTTAAGGTTCGCGCCCATCTCTTTGGCCACAATGTGCGCGAGCGTCGTTTTGCCCAAACCCGGCGGGCCGGCCAGCAAAATGTGGTCGATGGGTTCGTGACGTTGCTTGGCCGCTTGCAGAAAAATCGAGAGACTTTCTTTGAGCTTCTCTTGGCCGGTAAAGTCGGATAATGTGGCGGGGCGTAAGCTGAGATCGCCCTCGGCGTCGTCTCCAAAAGTGCCCAGTTGTTGGGGTGCGATGATGCGCTCAGCCATAGATCCTCAAGGTAGTAAGGGTAGTTAGGGCGACCATGAGGTCGCCCGTGCCGAGCGCATCAGGGAAGGGCGACCTCATGGTCGCCCTTACAGCACGCCTAAGTCTCCTGCAAGGCCTGGGCGATCAGGGCGCTGGCGCCGGCATCGGCACCCAGCTTGGCCGAAGCTTTGCGCACTGCCTCTTGGGCCGCAGTGTCTTTGACGCCCAGGGAGATGAGGGCCATCACCGCGTCGCGGAAGGTGGAGCCTTCGGTTGTGGCCTCGGGGCCGGCCGCCGTATCGTGCGGGAGGTCGAGCTTGGAGAGGCCCGAGCGCAGCGAGGCGATGAGCACCTCGGCGGTTTTTTTGCCCACGCCTTTAAGCGCCGTCAAGCCGACCACATCGCCATGCAAAATCATGTCCGCTAATTTTTGCGGGCTCACGGCGGACAGAATGCGGAGCGCGAGTTTGGGCCCTACACCCGAGACACCGAGCAGTTTGAGGAACAGGGCGCGCTCGGCGGCATCGCAAAAACCATACAGGTCGAGCGCTTCTTCGCGCACGTGGAGGTAGGTGAGAATCTCCACCTGGTCGCCCGGGTTCCCCGCGCGTTCTGCCGTGCGGAGGGACACATCCACTCCAAACCCCACACCACCCGCGCCGCCAATATCGATGACAAGCCGTGTGGCCATTTTGGCGGCGAGCCGCCCGCGTAAAAATTCAATCACCGGGCGGTCTCCAACCACAACCCCCCAAGGACGTGTTGGCGTGGTGCTGAGAGGGTCATGGTGCGGTTCGTTTCGAGAAATTCTGTGGATGACACGTCACGAATATAAACAGGGCGAAGGCGCTTGTCGTGGTGCACAAAACCCGGAATGATCGGGCCAGAATTGTCGTCACACGGTCTTGGTTTGACCGCGCACGGCTTTGGCGCGCGCGTGCAGCAGGTGGCAAAAGGCCACCGCCAAGGCGTCTGCCGCATCGGCGGGTTTAGGTAGATCACGGAGCTGAAGGTGGGACTGCATGAGAGCCGCCACTTGTTCCTTAGAGGCCCCTCCTCGGCCCACCGCGGCTTTTTTAACCAGGCGCGGCGCATATTCTTCCACCGGCACACCGCGCGATTGCGCGGCCACCATGATGGCCCCGCGTGCGTGGCCCAATATCAGAGCCGATTGAGCGAACTTGGCGAGGAAGATCGATTCGAGTGCGAGCACAGAAGGGCCGTAGGTGTCGATCAGCACGCCCAACTCGCGGTGGATTTTTTCGAGGCGGCGGGGGAGAGGTTCGGACGGTTTACTGCGCACCACACCGTATTCGAGCACGGCGATTTTGCCCGCACGCTCTTCTAAAAAGGCGTAGCCCGTAACCGCGGTTCCTGGGTCTACGCCTAATACGATCACCGCGCCCTCGGGACGTTAAAGGTCTTCGATTTCGTCGGGGTCGAACTCGGCGTTGGTGTGCACGTTTTGCACGTCGTCGAGATCGTCGAGCATTTCGAGCAGCGCCATGGCGCGCGCGGCATCGGGGCCGGTGACCTTGATCATGTTGTCGGCGACCTTCACCAGTTCTGAACTCGAGGGCTCGAGACCTTTTTTGGTCATCGCATCCACGAGGCCGTGGTAGCGGTTGGGTTCAACGCGAATCTCGTACTCGTCGCCGGTGGCGTCGAAATCTTCGGCCCCGTTTTCGGTGACGAACTCGAACAGTTCATCTTCGCCCATTTTGTCTTTGGGGAGGGTGATCACGCCGCGGGTTTTGAACATCCAACCCACTGCGCCCTCTTCACCCATGTTGCCGCCGTGCTTGCTGAACGCGTGGCGCACTTCGGCCACCGTGCGCACACGGTTGTCGGTCATCGTATCCACCAAGATGGCCGTGCCACCGGGGCCATAGCCCTCGTAGGTGATTTCGAGATAGTTGACGCCTTCGAGTTCACCGGCACCTTTGGCAATGTTGGTGTCGATGTTTTTCTGGGGCATATTGGCCGCTTTGGCCTTTAAAATGGCGGCGCGCAGACGCGGGTTGGCATCGGGGTCGGAACCGCCGGCACGAGCGGCCACGGTGAGTTCACGGATGACGCGATTGAAGACCTTGGCGCGGGCCTGGTCGATACGGGCTTTTTTGCGCTTAGTCGTCGCCCATTTTGAGTGGCCTGACATGGAAAACCTCGTTAAGGGAGCGGGGAATAATAGGAATTGGGGAGCGGGTGGGGAATGCAGGCTGGTGGGGCATGGCCGCCATCGGGTGGCCGCCCCAATTGGCATTCTCAACAGGTGTTCCGACCACGGTCGGCCGAGGCGCGTGTACCGCAGGCTCGATCGCCCCGGCGTGCCGCAGGTTTAATACCTGAGCAGCACTTCGCACTGCGCGGTGGGTGTGGTCAGGTTTTCGCCGGGGCGGCCTTCCCAATTGGAGACCCAAAGTCCCCCAAGTGATGTCTTCACCTGCGCGTATCGTTTATAGTTCCACTTGACGGTACCGGTCACGGCATGGCGCGTCTCAACATCTTGAACGAGGAACTGTTTGGTCTTTTGGGCGCGGGCCAAGTCATCAAAAATGGAGCTTCCTTCTGACCGCAAGTCGCGCTCGCGGAAGTTCCATTCGAGGTGTCCCTCTGTTTTAAAGAGGAAGGGGAAGGTTGCGGACGCGTTGACGGCATGAGAGTTCGGCGGCAATGAGCTTCCCACCAGTGCTCCATAATGCTGCAGCGCCGTGTTATACAGGCGGTGGCCGTAAACCCAAGGGTCTACATGGGCGTATTCGGCATGCAGTTCTGCCGGTAGGCCCAGTGGATCTTGCCAACTGCCGCCCACCACCCACGCAAATTTGTTGCCCCAGAAATTGAGCGGGGGGCCGCTATAATCGTCAAAGAAGAACTCGCCGTAAAGCCGACCATGCCCTGTGATCGTCCATTCAAGATCGGCTTCCATCGTGGCGTTATCGCGGTCGCCGCCATCATGTTCGGCGACTTTAAGCGGTATGCCAGGCAGCATGAGAACCGGACTGACATCACGTGTTCCGATGGCGAGCATTTCGGTCGCCCCCAGAGTCACCGGACCGACCTGTAATTGCAGCCGATGGGCGATGAGGGAGGCCCCTGAATCGCGATGCAACCCTTTTCGTTCGGCGACGATTTTCACGTACTCCCAGTTTTCTCCTTGAGCACGAAGTCGGATTTGCGGCATGGGGGCGGTTTCGCCGGGGTATCGGTAGCCTCGACGAAACCCCGTTGGTGCCGCAGTGGTGGGGGCCACGTATCCTGTTCGTGAATTATGTCGACCAAAGGCATGGCTGGAGGCGAGCGAATCCGCGACCCAAAAATGTCCGCGGGCGCTTAAGGTGGTGTTTTGCCAGCGGCCCGGACCCCATTGATTCCAGTCCTGGCCGAGGTCTATCGAGAACTGCCGATCGCCGACGCCAAGCACCGCCCTGTAGCCGTCGAATGTGTAAACCCCTCTCCGGCTCTGTTCGCTCAACAGTCGCCCCGTCCCCATTGGCATGCCTCTCATGGGGTCATATTCAACCTGGTACACGTTGTGAAGGTTGCGCTCCATGCCCACAGTGCCGGTCACGGTAAAGAACACGATGTTGCGGTAGGTTGCATTGAGCGTGGGTGCCGCACTGCCAAACCCAAAGGCTTGATGTTCCGGGAGAGAATCTCTCAATGTGCCC
>JBIIWL010000207.1:0-3971 GCA_044338885.1 Fibrobacteria bacterium | reverse complement strand
TGGCAATGATGCCAAGGCACGTGAGTTTGTGAAAAAGCTTTATAAGAACGTGCCGGTGCTTGATGCGGGTGCCCGTGGTGCCACGACGACGTTTGTGCAGCGCGGGATCGGCGACGTATTTTTGAGCTGGGAAAATGAAGCCTATCTGGCCATCAACGAGCTCGGCCCGGATAAGTTCGAGATCGTTTACCCGAGCGTGAGTATTTTGGCCGAGCCTTCGGTGGCTGTGGTTGATAAGAATGCCAAGCGCAAGGGGACTGAGGCGGTCGCTAAGGAATATCTCGGATTCCTGTATACCGAAAAGGGACAGGATATTGCGGCCAAGCATTATTACCGGCCCCGTTCTACGGCAGCTTTGGCCAAGTACAAGGCCAGCTTCCCCGACATCAAGCTCTTCACAATCGACGAGGTGTTCGGCGGCTGGGCCAAGGCTCAAAAGACTCACTTTGACGACGGCGGCGAGTTCGATAAGATCTACGCGAACTAACGGAGCTGGGGGCAATCCGAACGTCGAGCCTTTGCGGCTGGGGTCAAACCTGGCCGCAATGGACTTCTTTCCGCTTTCCTCTTTCCTGGTTTAGGTTTTCTGCGCTTCCCGGTTCTACTTTTTCCGCTCCTTTCCTCAGGATTCTTCATGGCCTTCCAGTTCAAAAAACGAAGCGTGCTCCCCGGTTTCGGGCTGACCTTCGGCTACACGATCTTTTACCTCTCGTTGATCGTGCTGATCCCGCTTGGAGCGCTTTTCCTTAAAAGTGCGTCGCTGTCTGCGGCTGACTTTTGGACCACCGTCACGGCCCCGCGCGTTTTGGCCTCGTTCCGTATTTCGTTCGGCGGGGCGTTCATAGCGGCGTTCATTAACGTCTTTATTGGATTGCTTATTGCCTGGGTCTTGGCGCGATATGAGTTTAAAGGCAAATCGATTGTGGATGCGCTCGTCGACTTGCCCTTCGCCTTGCCGACTGCCGTGGCCGGCATCGCGCTCACAACCGTATTCTCGGTAAACGGCTGGTTAGGCGCACCACTCGAAAAAATTGGGATTAAGGTCGCCTACACGCCGGTGGGAATCATCGTCGCCATGATTTTTATCAGCTTACCGTTTTTGGTCCGAACAGTTCAGCCGGTGCTCGAAGATCTGGAGAAGGAGCTCGAAGAGGCTTCCGCGACCTTGGGCGCGAGCCGTTGGCAAACCTTCCGTAAGGTGATCTTTCCCGTGTTGGCACCGTCCTTGTTCACAGGTTTCGCGTTGGGCTTTGCTCGCGCACTTGGTGAGTACGGTTCGATTGTTTTCATCGCGGGTAACATGCCCATGAAAACCGAAATCACACCGCTCCTCATCATTACCAAACTTGAGCAGTACCAATATGCCGAAGCCACCGCCATCGCCGCGGTGACGCTCGTTATTTCGTTTGTTTTGCTGTTTGCCATCAACTATGTACAGTGGCGTCAACGCCGCCGCTACTCCCTCTGACCGTAAACGGAAAAACAGAACATGTCATCATCCGTTTCTAAACCCGCAGCACACTCGCAGTCTGCACGAGACAGTGTGAATACGCCGGCGGGGCGTTTTCAACAAGCCGTTGGAGAGCCAGCCTGGGTGCGCCGCCTGTTGATCGGCGCGGCAATATTTTGCCTCGGGCTCATTCTTCTCGTTCCGCTGGCCGCCGTATTTCACCAAGCCTTCCACAAAGGGTGGTCGGGTTACTGGGCCGCGATTACCTCACCTGACACATTTTCCGCGATCAAGCTGACGCTTATTGCCTGCGCCATTGCTGTGCCGCTCAATGTTGTCTTTGGAGTGGCAGCAGCCTGGTGTATCGCCAAGTTCGACTTCGTTGGTAAAAACTTTCTGATCACCTTGATTGACTTGCCGTTCAGTATTTCGCCGGTGATCTCTGGCTTGGTCTTCGTGCTTTTGTTTGGGGCGCAAGGCGTGTTCGGTGAGTTCTTTATCGAGCATGGCATCCGCATTTTGTTTGCCGTACCTGCCATCGTTTTAGCGACGGTATTCGTCACCTTCCCCTTTGTGGCCCGCGAGCTGATTCCGGTGATGCAGGCGCAAGGTACCGAAGAAGAGGAAGCCTCGATTACGCTTGGAGCCAGCGGTTGGCAAACCTTTTGGCGCATTACCTTGCCCAATATCAAGTGGGGCCTGCTTTACGGTGTGGTATTGTGCAACGCCCGTGCGATGGGCGAATTTGGTGCGGTGTCGGTGGTCTCGGGTCATATCCGTGGTGAGACGAATACCTTGCCGCTCCATGTTGAGATCTTGTACAACGAATATGACTTCACCGGTGCGTTCGCCGTGGCGTCGCTATTGGCTTTTTTGGCTGTGATCACCTTGGTTGTTAAGAAACTTTTAGAGCGCAATGTGCGCGCGCAAATCGCGGACGTCTCGGCGTCCAAAGAGGGAGCCCTCCACTCATGAGTATCAAGATCGACAACGTTCGTAAGCAGTTCGGCACCTTTGAGGCCTTGGCTGGCGTGAGCCTTGATATTCCGTCGGGTGAATTGGTGGCGTTACTCGGGCCTTCGGGTTCTGGGAAGACCACCTTGTTGCGTATTCTCGCGGGTTTAGAAGCTCCGGATTCGGGCCGCATTTTGTTCGAAGGTCGCGATGCCACCGAAGATCACGTGCGTGACCGCCAAGTGGGCTTTGTGTTTCAGCATTACGCGCTGTTTCGTCACCTCACCATTTTCGAAAACGTGGCCTATGGGTTGCGGGTTAAGCCCAAGGCGGTACGCCCCGATGACGCCTATATCACCAGCCGCGTGACCGAACTTCTCAAGCTCGTGCAGCTTGACTGGTTGGGCGACCGCTACCCGAACCAACTGTCCGGTGGTCAGCGCCAGCGGATCGCCTTGGCGCGCGCGCTTGCCGTAGAACCAAAGCTTCTCCTGCTCGACGAGCCCTTCGGTGCGCTCGACGCGAAGGTGCGTCTCGAACTGCGCCATTGGCTGCGTCGTTTGCACGACGAGCTGGGTATTACCAGCGTGTTCGTGACCCACGATCAAGAAGAAGCCATGGAGGTCTCCGACCGCGTGGTTATTCTCAACCATGGTAAGATTGAACAGGTTGGGACTCCCGAAGAAGTCTACGACGCGCCGGCTACCCCGTTTGTGCATGAGTTCTTGGGGCTTACGAACATGTTTACCGGCAATTTGCGCAGCCAGGTGCTGGCCAGCGGTCGCAATGTGCGCGTGACCGCGGAGCCGGGTTTGGACGATCGCGGTGAATCGTACGCCTATGTGCGTCCGTATGATTTTGAGGTGAGCACCGAGGCCGATGGTGAGAACTGGATTCCCGCCATGCTGGCCCTTACGCAAACCGTGGGGAACATCGTGCGCTTGTCGTTCAAGGTTGACGGTCGTGACGATGTGGTGCGCGTCGAGCTTGAGAAGGACCGCTTTCGCGCCTTGCGCGTGGGCCTAGGGGCCAACATCTTCATCCGCCCGCGTCATGTTCAGGTGTTCGGCAAGCCCGAGGCGAAAGCCGGACCGGCTTGGGAGATTTAGTCAAGGGTTCATAACGGTGCAAATGGCTTTGACGGGTTGCCTTTGCGAAGCCTTTAGCACCCTCAATTGATTTTGAATCGGTAAGAGACTCCCGCACCTAAAACGGGGTAAAAGCTATGGCTTACCCCATACCCAAAAGGAAGTGCGCCGCCTAGGTCGGCGTGGATTCCAAACTGTTTTCGATTTCCAAACCATTGAGCATTGCCGAGAGAAAAAACGACCTCTGGATTCGCGATTCCGTGTGATCGCCAGGCCGCGCCGTCAAATGCCGGGACCTCTGGTTCCCATGGACTGCTGGGGATAAGGGGGTTTATCTCATAGCGATCGTCACCCTCCTCAATGATATAGGTGACGTTCAAACCGCCGGCCGCATAGAGGCCCCAATCCGTCAGCGTGCGGTTGTATGTGAGTCCTGTGTGCACGTTGGTATACCCCATGATCTCTGAGCCGATGCTGTA
>JBIIWL010000206.1:0-3994 GCA_044338885.1 Fibrobacteria bacterium | reverse complement strand
TATTCGTGACTGTTGAAGCTCCCACATTAGTTGTGATGGACCACAACGACCCTGTGCATGGGTTTCGCATGTTCATGCAGTACAGCCAAACAAATGAAGGCACTCAGCTCGAGTGGAACATGGTGTTCGATCATGTTGAAGAAACGGCTCAGGTACGCGCCTTTATCGAACCTGCGAACGAGCAAAACTTCGACCGTTTGAACACTCTAGTGCAGAATCAGCCTAAGGACTGATGAATCACCCGGTTTACCACCCCACACCCCCATATCCTTCCTATGAACCAGAATTCCCAAAATTTCGAGTTGGTCATCAGTCGGTTGCTCGATGCGCCGCGCGATTTGGTCTATGCCTGCTTCACCGATCCCGCACATATGGCGCGTTGGGGCGGCGGCCCCGAAGGTCTAACCGTGGATGTGGAACATCAGGATATCCGTGAGGGTGGTATGTTCAGGGTGCGCATGCATTCTCCGCAAGGTATTGATTGCAGGCTGCAGGGGTTTTACCGAACATTGGTCAAACCTGAAAAAATCGTGTTCACGCATACTTGGATCCTGGAAGATGGGTCACTCGCCCAAGAAACAGTGGTGACCATTCTTTTGAAAACATCCGGAAACGGGACGGAATTAACCTTACGTCAATCGGGACTGCCCTCAGCCGGGTCACGGGATGGACACGAAGAGGGTTGGTCCAGTACTCTAGACCGACTCTCGGGTTACCTTTTTAATCATCGGCTCTAGGCCGCCTCACCCATTCCCCCAGGAGTTCAGCATGCTCAAGAAAATCTTACTCGGCCTCGCTGCCGTGGTGCTCGTTTTCATCATCGTCGTGGCCCTGCAACCTGCAGACTTTAAGATTGAGCGCAGCGAAGTGGTGGCTGCCGCCCCCGAAATCGTGCATGCCAAGGTGAACGACTTTACGGTGTGGAAAGATTGGTCGCCGTGGGTGAAGTTGGACCCCGAAGCCAAACTGACTTTTTCGAATAACCCCGTTGGCGTTGGCGCAACCTACGGCTGGGACGGGGATAAATCCGGTGCGGGCCTGATGATCCTGACGGCGAGCTCGCCCGAGGCCATCGCCATCGATCTGAACTTCACCAAGCCTTTCAAGGCGGAAAACAAAGTGGTCTTTTCCTTTGCCTCCATCCATGGCGGAACCCAAATCACCTGGACCATGACCGGTAAAAACGGCTTTATGGGCAAAGCCTTCGGCTTGTTCTTTGATATGGACGAGATGGTCGGCGGCGATTTTGAAAAGGGCCTCAAGGATATCAAGCGCTTGTCGGAAATCGAATCGGGCTGGATCAAGGAATAATCTTTCTACGTCATTCATCACTCATCATTTTATTTGAGGTTCCACATGTCCCTGCTTACCCCCGCATCCGCTCCTTGGCCCGAACGCACGCTGGCCCTGTTTCGCATCGTCGCCGCCCTGGTCTTCATCTCCACCGGCACGATGAAGGTGTTCAACTTTCCCGTAGGCCCCTACCCCATGCCGCCTTTCGACCCCCTCTCCATGATCGGTATTGCCGGTTTGCTTGAAGTCGTCGGAGGCGCGGCCATACTCGTTGGCTTGTTGACACGACCTGTCGCCTTTATCCTCGCAGGTGAAATGGCTTTTGCCTATTTCCTCGGCCATGCCAGTCAATCATTTTACCCGACCATCAACAACGGCACTCCGGCGATTCTGTATTGTTTCCTATTCCTTTACCTCTCCGTTGCCGGCCCCGGGGCTTGGAGCGTGGATGGAAAATTGACGGCGAAGCGATACGGCTAAAGTTGGAATGGTGAAACATGACCTGCGTTCCGCTTCATGTTTCACCATTTGCGCGCCCCTCCTATGACCCTTTAAAACATTCTTCACTCCTTATTCATGATTTCCTATGACACAGCAGCATCAGCCCTCTGAGTTCGCGATTGAGGCCGTTGGCCTGGTTAAACATTTCGGTAAAACTCGGGCGGTGGATGGCGTCGACCTCCGGGTGCGCGCCGGCAGTGTTTATGGGGTATTAGGCCCTAACGGCGCGGGTAAAACCACCACCGTGCGTATGCTTGCGACACTGCTGGCGCCCGATGCAGGCCGCGCCACCGTGCTCGGACACGACCTCGCGAGCGAGGGCGCCGCACTGCGCCGCCGCATCAGCCTCACCGGCCAGTTCGCCTCCGTCGATGAAGACCTCACGGGCCGCGAAAACCTCATGTTGCTCGCCAAGCTGTTAGGCTTTAAGGGGGCCGCTGTTAAAAACCGGTCAGACGCCTTGCTGGAAGCATTCGACCTCACCGAGGCCGCCAACAAGCAGGCCAAATCTTACTCCGGCGGCATGCGTCGTCGTCTCGATATCGCCTCGTCACTGGTCGTAGTACCCGATCTGCTCTTTCTGGACGAGCCGACGACGGGCCTCGACCCGCGCTCACGCAATCAAGTGTGGGACATCGTGCGCGCACTTGTGGCTGATGGAGCCACCGTACTGTTAACCACGCAATATCTCGAAGAGGCTGACGAACTCGCCGACCGCATCGCCGTAATCGATCACGGTAAGGTGATCGCCGAAGGCACGAGTGCCGAGCTGAAAGCCTCTGTAGGCTCGGGCACGCTCCATGTCACGCTGAAAACGCCCGGCGTGCGTGCAGGGGCCCTGACCTTGCTCACAGAACAAATCGGAGCGTCCGCAACACCCCACGCGACAGATGAGGCCTCGCTCTCGGTCCCGGTTTCGGACCCGGCTCGCGCCGTCGAAGCCCTCACGGCGTTGCACCAGGCTGGGATGGAGCCCGCCGCGTTTTCGCTTGGCCAACCAAGCCTTGATGAAGTGTTTTTCGCCCTTACCGGCCACGCTGCCGAGCCGCAAGCTGAGGATCAAACCTCAGGCACGTCCCCCAAGAAGGACACGTAACCATGAATTTGACTCCCGGAAAACTCACCGCGATTCACGCTGTCCTCGCGGACCGCACTCGCCCCGAACCCGTGGGCGCGCTCCGCAACACCTTATCGTTCGGCTGGCGCGCCATGTTGAAAATCAAGCACGTCCCCGAACAGCTGTTCGACGCGGTCATCACCCCCATCATGTTCACGGCCTTGTTCACCTACATCTTTGGCGGGGCGATCGCGGGTTCACCCGGCGAGTACTTGCAGTTCCTGCTGCCAGGCATCATGGTGCAAACCGTCGTGTTTGCCTCTATGTATACGGGCGTCACGTTAAACACAGATTTGTCGAAAGGCATTTACGATCGATTCCGATCGTTACCCATTTGGCATATCTCCCCCATCACCGGGGCCATGTTCGGCGACTTCATGCGCTACACGATCTCATCGATCATTGTGGTGCTGGTCGGGCTTGTGCTCGGCTACCGCCCGGCCACGGGTCTGATCGGTGTGGTCTTGGCCATCGCCCTGCTCAACATCTGCGCCTTTGGGTTCGGGTGGATCTTCACGACCTTGGGAGTCGCCTTACGCACGCCCGGTTCTGTGATGACCTTCAGTTGGCTCTTCTTAATGCCGCTGACGTTCGCCTCAAACGTCTTTGTCGATTCAGCCACCATGCCCGGCTGGTTACGCACCTTTGTGGATATCAACCCGGTGTCTTTGTTGGTGTATGCCTTGAGGGGCATTTTGGGCGGTACCGTGACGGCGGGTCAAGTGGGGGCCGCCTTGATTTTTCCGGCCATCCTGACCGTGATTCTGTCGCCCATCGCCATGATGTTGTACAAACGGCGGAAATGACCGCCTCATCCACCCGGATCGCACTGCGACGAGGATTTCTAATTATTACATCCGTCATGAAATTATCAGTAATTTTTCTCGCTGGATCCACAGTCCTTTCAGCCTGCCTCTTTGGGCCGGAGGACGCCAAGGGTGTGAACCCCTTCATCGGCCAATGGAAATCGCCACTTGAAGTGAGTCAAACCCTCAGTGATTCCATTTATAGCGCGGAACTAGACACCCTGGTGGCCAGCAGGGGTTATGATTTCATCAGCAACTTTCCCCCGTTGCCGCTGTT
>JBIIWL010000205.1:0-3995 GCA_044338885.1 Fibrobacteria bacterium | reverse complement strand
GGTCACCATGGTTGCGGCGTGGATGAGCGCGCTCACGGGTGTCGGGCCGGCCATCGCGTCGGCGAGCCACACGTGAAGAGGCGCTTGCGCCGACTTGGCGAACGCGCCGCCCAGGAGCAGGAAGGCGGCGAGAACCGCGAGGTGCTCGCGGCCGGTGAACATCATGGCGTAACCATGCGACGAGGCGGCGCGGGCTGACAGCTCGGAGAGCGACAGTGTGCCGAAGGCCGCGAAGAGGGTGAACACGCCGAGCAGGAAGAGGATGTCGCCGATGCGGTTCACAAAGAACGCGCGGTAGGCGGCCAGAGGCACGCCTTTCTCGTTCCAATAGTGGCCGATCAGGAGGTACGAACAGACGCCCACGCCTTCCCAACCCAAGAAGATGAGGATCAGGTTATCGGCCAAGACCAGAACGAGCATTGAGGCGACGAACAAATTGATGCTGGCGAAAAAGCGGGCCTGTTCACGGTCGTGGCGCATGTAACCGACGGAGTAGCCGGTGATCAAGAAACCGAAGAACGTGACCAACAAGACCGTCGCATAACCGGCTGAATCGGCCGTAAACGCAAGGCCGGCATCAAAACCACCGGCGGCGATCCACGGGCCGAGGTCGAGCGTGACCGCCGCGCTGGTGCCCAGCACGCCCGCAGGCCAGAGCGCCAGTGCCAGTAGGAATGAAAGGCCTGCCGACGCCGTGGCGAGGCCGCCGACGAGGTTGTAAGACCCTTTTTTCAACCAGCCCGCACCAAAGAGGGCCAGCAACAAAGCGGAGAACGCCGGAACGGCGGGCAACGCGAGTAGGATGGGCGAAAGCGCGTGGTTCATGACTTAACCTCCGCAGAGGCGACGGCGGAGGGGGCGGCGTCAGCACCATGCTCGCCAAGGCGAGCGATGCGCCCGCGCGTCACGTCGCGGTGATTGCGGAACAGCACGATGACCATCGCCAAACCGACGGCGGCTTCCACCGCGGCAACACCGATCGACAGCATATACAGGTAGTGACCCTGCTCGCTCGCACCCCACAAGAAGTAGTTGAACGAGATCAGCGACAGATTCACGCCGTTGAGCATGATCTCAACAGACAGCAACACCAAAATCAAATTGCGACGGCGCAGCACGCCAAACGCGCCAATCAGCACCAAGATCAGCGACACGGTGAGCGCGTTGGGTAAGGTCAAGAACGTGGGAAGGTTCATGCTTCACCCCCGCCGATCGGGGCTTCGGGCATCGTCGTGGGGGCGGCCGACGTGGTCGCCGCGGTGTTCTTGTGGTGTGCGCGACGGCCAAAATTAACGGCCGCAATCACACCGACCAAAATCAAAATGCTGATGAGTTCGAATGAAACCGTCAGCGGATTATTGGCTGGGTCTTTAAAGATCAATTGCGAGATCGATTCTACCGTACCAAAACCCTCTTTGTGCGCCGGGTGACCGCCTGAGGCGACCATGGGGCCGGTGATCTGCGCCGCGGCGTAATACACCGGCGGAATCAACACCAAACCGATGCCGCACAAGATCAGCACCCACAACACATCGCTGCGCCCGAGGGACCCCCGTTTCGCCCCGTCAGCCGGGTCACCAGGGAGTTCTCCACCCCCCGGAGCCGGGTTGATCATCATGATCACGAATGTGAACAGCATCATGATCGCGCCCGCATACACCATCACCTGCAAGATGCCGGCAAAGGATGCCTGCATCAAGATGTAGATCAGCGAAACGGGCAGGAAAGAGAGGATGAGGAGCAAGGTTGAGCGCACAGGGTTGCGCGCCAGCACCACGGCCAGTGAGAGGCCGACCACCGCGACGGCGGCGATTGCGAAGAGAATATCCGGAACGGTTGTTTGCGGCACAGGATTCCCGGCAGTGACCCGCCGCGCCGACAGTGGCGGGAAGGGCGATTTTGGCCTGAAATAACGGCCTTGATGTAGAAAAAAGGGGGGTGATTCCAAAGGAGAATCGCCGATTTCACCCTGACGAACGCTATCGCCCGCGCCGCATCCCCTCATACGCGGCCACAGCCACGGCATTGGACAGATTCAGCGACCGACCTTCGGGGCTTCGCTTGGGGATGGTCACCAAGAAAGGGGCGTATTGGTGGTGAAAGTGCTCGGGCAACCCGGCGGTTTCACGGCCAAACACGAGGTACGCGGGGTCTTGGTAGGGGGCATCCCAAAAAGCCCGCGTGGTATGGGCCGTGAAAAACAAGGAGTGGGTTTGGGCCTCCGGGTGGCGGGCCAAAAAGGCCTCCCAAGTGGGGTGGATTTCCACCTCGGCTTTGAACTTATCCCAGTAATCGATGCCCGCGCGGCGCAGCGCGGTATCATCGAGTGAAAACCCCAGCGGCTCAATCAGGTGAAGCTTGAGGTTATTGAGAAAGCACAGCCGGATAATGTTCCCCGTATTGGCGGGGATTTCGGGCTGGAAGAGAACGATGTGGAGAGAGGGGGACATGTTGATCATGCGCGACTCGCTGTTAAGAATTCGGGCCTACAATTGTAAACTCTGATCGCGTCGCAAGTACCGCATGCCGAGAGATCTACACCTCTTCATCACTGACGCGCCATACTTCCCATGATTTGACCAATGATTTTCACCCGAGCAAATCGCGGAAGCATCGAGAGCGAGCCGATGAGGAATTTCGCCTGCCATCCCGGCCGACAAGTCGTTTTACAGCCCATCGCCTCCAACATCTCCAGAGCGATGTCTTCAGGGTACGCGGCGAATCCCATTTTCATTCCGGCGCGGTCCGCAAAACCCGTATGGACGGGACCCGGAGCACAAGACAAAACGTCCACGTGTTTTCCTTTCAGCTCTTCACGAATTCCTTCGGCAAACGACTGGACGAATGCTTTGGTGGCGGCGTAGTTGGCGGCCATAGGCGCGCCTTGAAAGGCGACGAGGGAGCTGAATAGCATGATTCCTCCACGCTGGCGTGCGCTGAAGCGGCGGGCAATTACATGAGTCATTTCTACCACGGCCTTGCAATTCACATCGATCATACCCAGTTCTGTTTCCAGTTCATTTTCAATAAATGGTCCACTGGTTCCAAACCCGGCCGCCGCGACAAACAACCCGATATCCATGCTTGCCGTCGCCTCAAGAGCCTGCGCCACGCCCTGTCTCGTTGAGAGATCGGCGCTGACGATGACAACCTCGATCGCGTGAGTTTGCCTAAGCCGCTCCGCAATTGTTTCCAATTCCGCCTGTCGCCTTGCGACCAACACCAAGTTCAACCCGGCCTGCGCGAGTCGTCGCGCTAAGGCCAGCCCGATTCCCTCCGAGGCGCCTGTCACCAAAGCCACGGGGCCGTAGTGCGCTCGCACACGGAGAGCGAGTGTCGCTGAAATACTGTGCATTTTACTGATCATTGGATTCTCCCTGTTGCGCCGCCTCTGCGCGCGCTTTGATTTGCGCCAGCCATACATCATGCAAACGATGCAGTTTTCGGGGAACGAACACCTTTTGGGCCAACGTCAACACGCCATGTTGTGGCTCTTCGGTAACAAGAAGAACCTCATCGCCTTGTGGAATGAGCAACCACGCATGGTAACCCTGGATATTCCACTTTCGCGACTCCCACGACAGCCGATAGGGAGGCAAGAACTCTTCGACTTCCGAAGTGAAGTGTAGTCCCATCGTATTCCATTTGAACGACGTTCCGGAGTCGAGTCGGCCGCCCGGGCTTTGAACCTCCACATCCGAAGCCCCCTCGTACCATGATGGCCACATCTCGGCTTCGACGATCTGCTCCCAGATATGCTCGGGCGAGGCTTTAATTCTGATCGAATTGCTCACGAAGAAGCCCGCCTTGCGCGGTTCATATCCCGTCGGCCAGCGTATCACCGTGTCAGCGATCGGACCCTCCGGCAGACGATTTTCAGGACTGCCAACCGGAGGAATCGGCGCGCAACTCACGACTCCTAATGCCAAGGATGCCATGGAAAACCACTGAAAAGATTTGAACAGATTCACGGCTCCCCTCCTTTTATATGATAG
>JBIIWL010000204.1:0-3996 GCA_044338885.1 Fibrobacteria bacterium | reverse complement strand
AAACGCCAACCTTACGGAATATCGAAGAGAGCAATCCGTATATGCACGACGGGCGGTTGGTTTCATTAGAGGCCGTCCTTGAGCATTACAATCGGGGAGGAGAGGCTCACCCCCAAAAAGATGGCCGGATCCGTCCGTTGGGTCTGACCGCCTCTGAGATGAATGACTTGATGGAGTTTTTGCGTGCGCTCACCGATTCGGCCTTTATTGACCTGCAGATTCCGTCTTTTTAATTCAGGGCGGGGGTCATGAAGCGGAGCGCCGTTTCGGCCCATAGCAGAGGATTAGGGTCACAAGGCAGCCATTGAAGCTCAAGAGCGCGACCCATGCGACAAGGGTTACGCCTCCGTTCCAGTGGGCGAGCGCCAGAATGAGTGACGCGGCCAAGATCATCCAACCGGATAATGAAAAGCCCTGTGTTTGTATGGGCCGAGGGAGTATCCCAAAAACGTTTTTAAAGTGGGTCGGCATAGATAGGGCCATGAACCCGAGGGCGAAGAAGGTGGATCCCCACAAGGCGACGACTGATTCAGTGTTCATGTTTGGCTTCCCGGTTGCGGAGTGAGGTGATCTGGTTCCTTTGAGGAATGTGGCGCACGCATGTGACTCAATCTTAAGGCCGCCCAGGCCCAAAGGCCCCCCAACCCCAACAGTGTGAGATTGAAACCGAACCGCCCCCCCAATCCTGCCGTTGTGAGCGCATCCACAAAGGGGAGTAGTGTGAAAAGTGAGGCCGCCATCCATAACTGCTCGCGCCAAGCCGGTACCGCAGGCCGCAAGCAGGCATGCAGGAGGGTGAGCGCCCAGACGACAAACACGACATTGACTTCACGGTCACCGCGTGCGGCCATTTCAATCGGTAAAAGCCTGTTCGCCCAAAAAATCGTCACCAACGCAATCGGGAAGCCAACGATCGTCGCAATGTTGAGCCTTTCGACGATCCAGTGGCCGAATCCTGAGCGCCCTTTTCCGTACAGGTTTTCTTGCCGTTTCCGACGTTTGATGGTCCACATGATTAAGCCTGTGGCACATAACACGCTCCCGAGCAGGCCCAAGAAAAAGAACAGCGCGCGCAGACCCGGTTCGGCGAAGCGAATCATATGCAACCCGTACAACACGTCGTGTATGTTCGCGAAGATCCCGCGCGAAGCTTGTGCTTCGGGAATTAATGTTCCGGTTGAGGCGTTAAAATTCAATGTGCCACGGGTGTCGTAGGCAATTGTGCCGCTTGCGGCGGGAGCCATGCTGACGCGCCCTGCAGGCGTGCCAAGCCCTGAGGCGTAAAGCCAGGCGAGAGGGCGGTCGCCGTAATGTTTGCGATAAACCGACATCATCACCGAAGCCGGAAGCGCAGAATTGTTTGGGGAGGGAAGGGTTTGAGCCTCCGGGTTTTGTGAAATCGATTTTTGTGGAGTCGGAGTTTCAGTCGTGGGGCTCGGGGGTTCGGTGGCGATTTGGCCCCATGGCATAATGGTTTCCACGAATATGATTTGAGCACTGTAGGCGATCATCAGGTAGAACGGCAAGGCGATCACACCGGAAAGATTGTGGATGTCGAGCCATGAGCGCGTGCCGGGTTTTGAAGGTCGGAATGTGAAGAAGTCCTTGAAGAACTGCCGGTGCGCGATAATCCCGGTCAACAAGGCGACCAGCATGAAGGCGGCGGCCAGACAGGCGATATAGCGGCCCCAGGGGTAGGGAAGTTGCAGTTGAAAGTGGAAGCGGTAAAAGAACTCTCCGCCACGGCTGTCACGGGCTTGTATGCGCGCGGTTGCGGCATCGACAACTTTCGCGGTTCGTGTGCCGTTTGGAGTTTCCCAATTGAGCTGCAAGCCGGCTTCGCGATCGGTGGGAAAACGGATGTAAATCGTGGTCGCGTCTGGGGCATTGCGTCTGACTTCGTCGAGGGCGCGATCTAATAAGGCCTCACGCTCTACGGCGTGTGGCTGCAGTTCGGGCTGCATCCACTGAGTGATTTCGGGGCGGTAATAGCTGGCCGTACCGGTTACGAATATGGCGAACAGGACCCAGCTCAAAAAGAGACCGCACCATGTGTGCAGCCAGGTCATGGAGGCACGGAATGTGTTTTTCATGAAAGGCCTCCACGCAGCATCCACACGGCGACGCCCAAAATGGCGCTGGGTGTGAGTAATCCGAACCAGACGGTCCACGCGCTGGACGCCACAAAGGCCCAGATCGCGGCTGCGGGGTAAACCAAGAAGGCGGCCATGCCTGCTGCGAGAATGGCTTCTTCACGCGGCATAGGAAGCGTTAAGGCGAGTGTGGCATCCACGAGGGAGGCCAAGGCGTAGCCGCCGGCAAGCGCAGCAAATGTGCGTGAGGCGATCGAAAAGTGGTCTTGAAGCCGCGAAGGTAGAGGAGTGGACGCATTGCCCACAAGTTGTTTGCGCATTTTGTTTGTGTAAGCTTGAGTGTTTTTAAAGACTGAAACGAATCTTACCCGAGAGGGTTCGACCGGGTTTTTGTTGACGGAAGTTGTCGTAAAGCTGCTCGTCCGTGGCGTTATCGCACTCGAGGGCAATGCTGTAGCGGTCGCGCGGTGCCCCGTAAATGAGCGCCACGTTGTGAGACAACTGTGAGGGGATGGTGAACTTGGTTTCTCCCTGGCTTTCCCAAAACAGGAAGTACGACCTCACATAGCGACTATCGAGGGACAACGACATGCGTCCGGCAAGTCCACCAGGGCTTTGCCAGTGTGCGGCGAGGTAACTGTTTCCGTAGAAATACGGACGATTGGGAATGCGGTCGAGGTAAACCGCACTCGCTAACCCGTTTTCATACTGCGTGGTATTAATCGCATGATCATAGGTGGCATTTAGACGCGCCTCAATGATCCGACGCCACTCAATCCCGACCTCGCCGTCAACGCCCGTGATCTGGGCTTTACCCAGATTGACGGATCGTGAGGTAGGACCGTACACCTCGGCGCGGATCAAGTTTGTGATGTCGCGGATAAAGGCGTTTCCCTCTGCGGAGAGGCGGGTCTCGCCAAAGGTTCTGCTGTAGAGAGCGCCTGCGTTCACGTTGTGACTGCGTTCGGGATTTAAGGTGATATTTGACTTTTGCAACACGCCATCACCAAACAATTCCTGACTTTCTGGAACGCGAATCGCGTTTTCGTACGACAGCTTAGTTTGAAGGTGCGACGTAGGGAACCATGTCGCCGCTAAGCCATACCCGGGGAAGGTTTCGTCCGCACGGTTGATCGTTTCGGTGTCCGTTTCATAATCAAAGGTGCGGTAGGTTGGGGTCGTTCGGTAGAGTTTAGCGAACGCGGTTGCCGAGGCGCCCCCGTTCAACAAGGATCGCTTGTAGGATGCGGCATAGACGTTATTCAGGATTACACTGGGCTTTTCGTATCGGTATTCGAAGGCGTCCAGTTTGTCGTAATTCAAAGATGAGTGGCGGCTGAATGCCCAGTTGATGGAAAATTCGTTGACTTTCGAAAGCTCATAGGTCAGATTGGCGTTTAAGGCAAACGATTCGTTGTCGGAAACCCAGTAAATCTTTTCCCATTGCGACTCACCCTTGCTGGGTACAATGTTCGGCTCGTAGTTGCCGTACCAGTCGTAAATACGGGCGGCGGTATCCACCGCTTTTAAGTCGCGCAGCGTATACGATGCAAACGCCGTCGCCGATAAACCGTCCATCCACAAATCGCGTTTACGATATTTGGCGCCAAAATTATGGCTGACATCTTCGGAGAAGACCATACCATAAACCCGATCCATGCTCACAGCATGCTGAATATCATCATGCTCGAAGCCATACATGTAGCCTACGGTGGCTAGATCGGCCCAGCTCCTGCGGAACACCCCCGTTTCGAAAGATCCAGACCATGCCGTGTATCCATCATGAAAGCGGGGAAGTCTTCTCGGAGCCTCATATGTTCCGCTATCAGTGAGAGGCCTGACTGTGACGTTGTAATTGTTGTCAGACCCGTTGTAGAACACCCCGGCTTTCAGTAGCGTATTC
>JBIIWL010000203.1:0-4016 GCA_044338885.1 Fibrobacteria bacterium | reverse complement strand
CCAACGCGGTGTTCGATTCCGCCAATGGCTTTGAAGCCGTTTGGCACCTCGGTAATACCTCCGGCGCGACCCCTCGCCCCAACTCGGTCCTGGGCGGCAATGCAGCCACACCGGCGGGCACGGACGTGGCCACGATGCTGCCGGTGCAGGGTCTCATCGGTATGGCCGATACGCTCCGCAGTAGCCTCGGTACTCCGGCTAACGACGATCATTTCACCTTGGGCAGCGGCTATTCGTTCGCGCAAGGCACGGGTACCATTTCCATTTGGGTCAATATGCCAACCGGCGGCCAGGGTGGAAACTGGAACAACTTTGTGGTTTTGGGCGCAGGCAACTCTGTGGGTGCCGGTAATAACCAAGGCGGCCGCACCAACAACATCTGGATCGGCCGCAACAACAACACCAATACCTTCCGTCACGGCTCATCGGTTGATGCCGACACCGCGGACGGCATTCAAGGTCTCGAAGGCACCAATCGCGACATCTCCAACGGTCTGTTGCCCTTGGGCGAATGGAACCACTTCACGGTCACGTTCCAAGATACGAACGGCCGTTCTCGTCAGCTCTACAGAAACGGTGCCCTCATGGGCGACTTCCCCCGCGTCGCAACCTTGGCCGACTCACTCAATCGCATTTTGCCGGTTGTGCGTGGCCTGACGTTCATCGGCCGCTCAGCCTGGGGTGACCGCAACTATCGCGGTAAGTTTGACGAAGTGCGTATTTCAAAAGTGGCCCGTTCGGCCGATTGGATCGCGCTCGATTACGCCAGCCAGAGAAGCGGCCAGACTCTCGTCGCCGATTCGACGGCCCCGTCACTCGTCTACCGCGTCGATAGCCTCGTGGGAGAAGTTGGTTTCCCGATTTCTGCCGCGCTGCCCACTGCCCTCGGCGGCCTTCCCCGCCCGACCGTGGCCATCACCCCGGCCTTGCCGGCCGGCTTGACCTTCACCACGACGAACAACGCCAATCGCGGTATGATTTCAGGTACCCCCACCGCAGCCGCGGCCACGTCGATGCACATCATCACCGCAACCAACGCGAAAGGCACCTTCAGCGACACGATCTACGTGACCGTGAACGCCAATACCGAGAACTACACCACCTGGTCGAACATCAAAACTCTCACGTTCAACAGCCCGGTGGCCTCAACGGTGACCCGGTTCCCCTTCCTCGTGCGTCTTGGTGCGGCAGACTCAGCCGTGTTCACCGGAGCCGGAGCTGGCGGTGCCAGCCTCCGTTTCTCACGGACCGATGCCATCAAGCTGAAGTACTCGATCGACCACTGGGACGCAACCGCCCGTAAAGCCGCCGTGTGGGTCCTCATGGATCAGGTCACTGCCGGCAGCAACACACTCCGCATGCACTGGGGTAACGGATCGGCGACGAGCCAATCGAGCGGACCTTCTGTTTTTGAACCTGCCAACGGTTTCGTAGCCGTGTGGCATATGGGTAACCCGGTCGGAGATACCCTCGGTGGCTCACGCCCCAATATGGCCAAGCCCGGAACAAACGACGCCACCCCCTACTACGCAGCCACTCCGGTTGCCAGCATGATTCAGGACGGCGTCATTGGAAAGGCCGATAGCCTCCGTGGACAGGGCAATTCAGAAGCCGGCGATCATTTCCACCTGGGAAGCAGTGCGGCGTTCTCCTCAAGCTTCCCCAACGGCATCTCCATGTCGCTGTGGATCAAGCCCACGGTATTGCCCGGTGCCTCTTCATTTGTCCAGTGGTTCACGCTCGGTAACCGCACCACGGCCGCGGTTTGCCCGCCCTGTGCCGGTGCCGGAAATGGCACGAACTCGATTTGGATCGGTCGCGTCGGCGCCGGTGTGAACCCTGTCGGCGGTGAAGTCTTGAACAACACCTCATCCGGTGGCCGTATCGACGGAACCACAGGGTCCGCCCTTGTGAACGAGTGGCAACATTACACCATGACGGTGTTGGGGACAACGGCGAACGGTCAAAAACTGTACCGCAACGGTGTGCTCCTCGCGCAACGTGCCAGCACCCAAGCCCTGCGCGACACCTTGCGTACGGCCAACTTCCTCGGTCGTGCCACATGGAACGACCCGACCAGCACGGGTCTTTTCGACGAAGCGCGCGTTTCGAATGTGATCCGTGACTCAAACTGGATCAGATTAGAATATGCCAACCAGCAGCCGAACAGCATGCCGGTTTCGAACCTGAGCTATCCGGCCATTTCGGGTGCGCCGAACGCCGCCATCACGACGGTTTCGCCGTCGATCGTTGGAACCCCGATCAACTATTCCTACACGGGTACGTTGCCGGCCGGTATCGTGTTCAACGAGACCACGGGTGCTTTCTCCGGGACCCCGACGGCCCCAGGTGCGGCCAACATCACGGTCACCGCGAACAGCGGCGTGTGGTCGGCTTCCACCACGGCGACTCTGAACTTCGGTGCGGTCGACGGCGCCTATGCCACGGCATGGAGCGGTCACCAATTCGTGTCAGTCAATGCGGGCAACACGCCGGTCGGTGTGAACGATACCCTGCGCAACTTCCCGATTTTGGTGCGCCTCGGTACCGCTGATGCAGCGGTGTTCACGGCCAGCCAACGCAACGGTAGCGATATCCGCTTCACCAAGCTCAACGACGTGACGCGTCTGCAGCACGAGATCGAACACTGGGATTCGGCTGGCCGCAGCGCTTCCATCTGGGTCAAAGTGGACACGATCTATGGCAGAACCAACGGCAGCCGCTTGCGCATGCACTTCGGCAATTTGGCTGTGGCCGATAGTTCGAAACCTTCAGCGGTGTTCGATAGCGCCAGTGGGTACTTGGGCGTCTGGCACATGGGTAACGGTACGGGTAATACCGCTCCTCGCCCCAACGCCGTCGCCGGCGGTTTCCCGGCCACACCGGCTGCGAGCGTCGCCAACCTGTCGACTGGCTTTGCACCTCGCGCTGGTTTGATCGGCATGGCGGACTCGCTCCGCGGCCAAAACTCAGGCAGCAACGCAACCGCCAAAGGCAACGACGACCATTTCAGCCTCGGCAACAGTGGCTACCTCTTCACAAACGGGGCGGTCACCATCTCCATGTGGTTGAAACTGAACGACCCGATTCCCACAACCTCTTACCACCACTTCGTCACCTTCGGCAATGGCACCAACACTGCTGACAACATCTGGATGGGCCGCATCGGCAACACCAATACCTTCGGCCAACGCAGCGCCACCGCAGCGGGCGAGTCGCAGACTATGGAAGTGCCGGATGCTCTGGGACCGTTGGGTCAATGGGCGAACTTTACGATCACCCGCTCGGGCTCTGAAGGTACGACGGCGACGTCATTCAAGAATGGCGCCATCATCTATGGACCCGAAGTGACGGACGGCATCATCAACTCCGTCAGCCGCACCCAGAACTACATCGGGCGCGCGCTGTGGAATGACCCCAACGTGCAAATGATGGTCGACGAAGTCCGCGTTCAAAAAGTGGCGCGTTCCGCCGATTGGGTCAAGCTCGAATACCACAACCAAGTACCGACCGGTACCGCGGTCGTGCGTACGTCTGCCTTGGTGCCGATCACGGTGACCCCGGTGAGCATCAATCAGGCCGCCGTTCAAGGTGCGCAAAACCTCTCGTTCAAGAAGCTGAATCAGGGCATCCTGTTCCAGGTTCGTACAGAAGTGGCGGCGAAGGCACGGTTTGCCATCGTCGACATGTACGGACGCACGGTTTGGAGCCGGACGGTGAACACCACCTCGGGCATGAACCAAATCGAATGGAACGGTGCTGCAAACAACGGTGCGGCGATTGCCTCTGGCATTTACGTGGTGCGCATGTCGCTCCTCAATGCCAACGGCGCGACCACCCACTCGATGCAGCGTAAACTTCCTCTGACCCGGTAACTCGGACTCAGGGTTGAGGCAGCGGTTGATCGCGGAAACCATCCGATCACCGCTACCTCTCGGATCGAAAACAAAAAAGGCCTCCGGATTTCCGGAGGCCTTTTTTTATTGCTCAGGTTTTGAGACCTCAACCTACCGCCC
>JBIIWL010000202.1:0-4026 GCA_044338885.1 Fibrobacteria bacterium | reverse complement strand
GATCAACCGCCGCGGTATCCGCCCCGCGCCGAGCGCGAAGGCGTCACCGGGTACGTCGACCTGCTGTTCATCGTGAATGAGTCCGGTTTCGCCACTTCGATCACGTTACTGAAAGAAGATCCTCCCGGGTATGGCTTTGGGGCATCGGCCATTGAAGCGGTGCGCAAGCTGCGCTTTCAGCCCGCATTGCTGCAGCGCATTCCGGTCAAACAAAAAGTGCGTCGTCGGGTGAACTTCGAATTATGAGCCGCGCCCGCTTCCTCTCGCTGGCCTTGGTGGCGCTTGTGGGTGCCCTTGTGGCCCACACCCCGGTGACCGCGCAAACCGCCAATACCACCCGATCCGGGCAGGCCGATACGACCACGCCCCCGGATCCTTTGACGCTCGGGAATACGTTTTACGAAAAGGGTGATTTTGTGCGGGCGGCCGAGCAGTATCGCCTCGTCACGCGCGATTCATCGTCGAGTTTGCGTCGCGCCTATGCGTGGTTCAACTTGGGCAACTGCCACGTGCAAACCAATTCGTATCACCGGGCCATCATCTCCTACCGCCGTGCGGTGGAAGAAGCGCCCAACTTTTCGCGCGGGTATCAATTGCTCGGCGATGTGTACTACACGGTCGGCGCGACCGGTGAAGCGGTGGCCGCGTACACGCGCTTGCTTGAGCTCGAGCCCGAGTCGGTGCGGGCGCGGCAGATGCTGGGGGAATGCGCGCTCAAAGGCGGTGATGTGACTGAGGCGCTGCGGCAGTTTGAAGCGGCGCTTAAAGTCGATTCCGATATGCCGGAGATTTACCTCGCCATGGCCGAAGCCGCGGCGCGCGTGCGCGATTACCCGGCCGCGCAAAAGACTTTAGAGGAGGCCTTGCTGCGCTTACCGCGCCCGATGGCGGCGGGGTATTTTTACTTGGGTCAACTTTACGAGCTTGACGAAAAACCGCGCAAGGCGATTCGGGCCTACGAAGAAGGCTTGCTCCTCGATCCGAAAAAGAGCGAGTATTATGCGCGCATCGCCGGTATTCACGAGCAAGCGGGTGACGATTTTCTCGCCCTATTGATTCTGGATCAGGGCATCAATGCCGGGCTTGAACGCCCTGACTTTCACTTGCGCCGCGCGGGTATTTTCTTCCGCCAGGCCCGTTACCCGCAGGCTCTTGAAGAGTATCGGCGCGCCCTCAAGCTGGGTAGCCCGCAAGGGCGTACCGGCATCGAGAACGTGGCGGCGGCGCTCTTCAACGCCGGCAAGAAAAAAGAGTCGGATGAGATCCTCGCGTCGTTGCGACAGGCGGGAGATGAAGAGTGAGCCGATTGAAACCGGACGCACGCATCCTTATCGTTAAGTTCAACGCCATCGGCGACGTGGTGATGACGACACCAGCCATTCGAGATTTGCGCGCCGCCTACCCTCAGGCGCATATTGCCTTGCTGGTCGGCGCATGGTCGGCTCCCGTGATCCGTCAAAACCCACACCTCGACGAGATCATCGAGTTCGATCAGCAGATGTTTGTGGAGCGGCGGTGGCTTGACCTCGCCAAGTTGGTGTTCGCCCTGCGCCGCCGGCGCTTCGATGCCGCGGTGATCTTTCATGCGCTGCGGCCCATCCATTTGTTTATCACCTTGTGCGGCATTCCTCGTCGCTTCGGTTTATCGCGAGGCGCAGGGCCGAGCTTTTTGACGAAATCGGTTCCTGAAAATCTCGGGCTGAGCCGCTATTATGCGGCGAACTACCAAGAGGTGACCGAGCTTGCGGGGGCCGTGTCGGGCCCTGTGACCCCAGAAGTTCACTCCAGCGCAGAAGATGCGCGTGAGGCGGCTCGCATCGTGGCCGAGCGGGGGTTGCGCGCGGGTGAGTCCTATTTGGTGGTCGCTCCCGGTGGCGGACGCAACCCCCGGGAAGACATGGCCGCGCGACGTTGGCCCAAGGAAAAATTTGCGGAAGTGCTCTTGGATCTTTTACGGGATCGCCCCGAACTGCGCATCGTGCTTTCCGGTGCGGCGAGCGATCGCGAAGAAACCGGGTTTTTAGCCGCGCGTATTCCGGGGGCGATCGATCTGACCGGTCTGGTTTCGCTTCCGGTTTTATTTGAAGTCATCCGCGGGGCAAAGGCCGTGGTGTGCAACGATTCATCCGCGCTGCACATCGGCATTGCGTGCGGCAAACCGGTGGTGGCGCCTTTCGGCCCTACCGCTGCGCGGCAACGATTGCCGGAGTGGGCTTTGCCGTATGCGTGGCAAAGCGACCTGCCCTGTTCGCCGTGCTACGCGAGTGGCGGCGCGCACTTTCCAGGATGCGGCATCGGGTATCGCTGTATGCAGGACACGGGCATCGCGCAGATTCGTCCGCGGCTCGACCGTGCGCTGGGGCAGACGTCGATTTAAAAATTGGACTGCACGCCCTTGGCGACGATGTGCTCCTGCCAATTCGGTCCTGTGCCTTCTCGTTTGCGCAGCAAATAAACCTGGAAAACGGCCAGCGAATTGAAAACGCGAGACAGCCGTTCCGACCACGGCGGGGGGAAGGGGTACAATCCCGACCCTCGGAACGCCACGATTTCAAAATGATCGTTTAAGGTGAGGAATTCGCGAGCAGCCGGAATCGAGAACGCCCGGACGTGCGCTTCAAAAACCTTGATGGTGCTGGGCTGCTTGCCCAATAGAAGTTGGATTCTGCAATGGAGCGCCCCCAAATTCGGGACGCTGAACAGAAAGTATCCCCCTGGTTTGAGGACGCGATGAACCTCTGAAATCGGTCTGTAAATCTGTTTTAGGTGTTCGAAAATTTGATTGGCCACTACGACGTCGAACATGCCATCGGGGAACGGCAAGGGTTGGGTTTCGAAATCGCAGGTGCGAACGTCAACGCCTCTTGCTTTTGCTTCGCCAAGTTTGTCGTGCTCACAATCGGCGCCGTAGAGTGACGGAATATTCAGCCGGTCTCCGTAGTAGCGCGTCGCCGTCCCGTCCCAACAGGCCATGTCCAGCAGGTTTTCTCCCGTCACGCCGTTCTTTACCATGAAGTCCGCATTCACGGGCTTGAGGGCTTCGTACTCGTAATGGCTGAGATACTTGAGATATCCCTTGTAGTCCGACGGTTGAGGCAACGGATAAATCATGACTTCTCCGGGGAGAGGAGGGGAGGGGTGCGTCCGGTCGTCAAGGCGACGGCTTGCATCAAATGGCGGCGCGCATTGTTCTTCAGGCTCGGGTCGCGCTTGAGCAACCCGAGCACGGTGAATCCAAGTCCTCGACCCAGAGAGCGCACGATAAACAAAATCCGCATGAGCAATGCCGGGAGGTGGCCTCGCATTTTCGCAAAAGCGCGTAATCGGCCCGCGTCCGAGAGCATGAGGCTTCGGGCTGATTCGTAAGGCACGCTGCCGCCCCCGAAGTGTACGATCGAGGCCGAGGGGACATAGTAGCACCCGACGCCTTTTTGGCGCGCCCGCCAGCATAGTTCGGCATCTTCGCCATACATGAAAATGTCTTCGGCGAGCCCACCCAAATCGAGGTAAACGGTACGCGGCATCAACATGAAGGCTCCGCAAATCCAGTCCACCTTCGCGACCCCATCGGAGACGGCCTTGGTGAAAAGCGCGGCCTGCGGATCGAGATGGCGGTTGGGTAAAACCATTTTGACGGCGATGGCACCCAGGCTCGGAAACGCATCGGTGCTTGGCTGGAGCGTGCCATCCGCATTGAGCAGGCGGCACCCGACGATCGCCGGTGCCTGCGCGTGAGCGACCTCAAGACAGGTCGGCAGCACCTCGTGATTGAGAAGCGTATCGGAATTCAGTAAAAGGATGAATGCGCCGCTCGCCGCTTTTGCGCCTTGATTATTGGCGCGTGCAAAACCCACGTTTTCTGTATTGCGGATGATTGTGATATCGGGGTGCCGTGATTCCAGATACGACGCGCTCCCGTCGCTGGAGGCATTGTCCACCAAAATGATCTCGATGGACACCCGTTTTTCATGCGTGCGTAACGACGTGATCGCCTGATCAGTCAGATCGCGAGTGTTCCAGTTTACC
>JBIIWL010000026.1:0-13544 GCA_044338885.1 Fibrobacteria bacterium | reverse complement strand
CTCCCCTGTCCGTAATTGGGCAAACCTAGGGTTTTTGGGATTGAAACCCTCCTGTAAACCCCGTGTTCGACTCAGACCTTGACGGCCCCCCTCCTTAGGACTTAATATTGAGATTCAGTCTTAATCTTTTTTAAAACATCAACCCTAATGGATACCATGCTCTCAGCATCTTCCTTCATCATGCCCGCGCTCGGTCTTTTTCTCGCGGTCTCCACGCAAGGCCAAGAATCGGCCCGCACACAGCGCGCTGAAGACACGCTCACCTTTAACACGGTCAGCGTCATCGGTAAAAACGGCAACGGCAAAAAATTACCCGGCAGCGCCCACTCCTTGGACCGCAAAGCGCTCGAGCGTCAGGACTACTCCGACATTCACCGCGTGTTGCGCGAAATCCCCGGCGTCGAAGTACGCGAAGAAGATGGCTTTGGTCTGCGCCCCAACATCGGCATTCGCGGCACGGCGATCGACCGCTCCGGCAAGGTCGCCGTGATGGAAGACGGGATCCTTGTAGCTCCTGCGCCTTACTCCGCATCGGCCGCTTATTACTTCCCGGCTGTCGGTCGCATGAGCGGCGTTGAAGTGCGTAAGGGTTCAAGCCAGGTCCCCTATGGCCCCTCCACCACCGGCGGCGTGGTCAACTTCCTCTCCACCCCCATCCCGGCCGAAAACTCGGGTAAGTTGCAACTCATGGTGGGTGAATACGGCACCAGCAAGGTTCACGGTTACTACGGCGGATCCACCGAGCAAGTGGGCTGGTTGCTTGAAACATTCCAGAACCAAAGCGACGGTTACAAAACTCTTGATGGCCGTGAAGCGCGTCGCGACGATCGCTTTCAACACGTGAACACCGGGTTCGACCGCTCGGATTGGTTAGGTAAGTTGCGGTTCAATACGTCTTCTAAAGCCGCATTCTATCAAGAAATTGAATTCAAAGGCGGTCGTGCCGATGAGGTGTCTAACGAGACCTACCTCGGTGTGACACAAAGCGATTTCGATGCAAACCCTTACCGTCGCTATGCATCATCCGCATTCGACAACATTGATGTAGACCAAACCCAACTTTCGGCCCGCTACTTTGCCCGCCCCCTAAACTGGCTTGACGTGAACGCCCGCGTGTACCGGAACGATGTGCATCGCAACTGGTACAAGCTCAACGATGTACGCAACAACGCCAACACCGGCTGGGTGTCCATCGCGAGCGTGCTCGCCGACCCAACGACCAACTCGGCCCAGTACAAGATGCTGACCGGCGACTCCAACACCACCAACGGCCTGCGCGTGCGCGCCAACAACCGTAAGTACGAAGCCCAAGGCCTGCAGTTTGGCGCCGAGCTCCGCCCCGTGACCGGCCCCGTCAAGCACACGATCAACACGGGCCTACGTTACCATGTCGACCAAGAAGACCGCTTCCAACACGACGACCGCTATGGCATGGTCAACGGGGTGATGACCTTCGCCTCGGCCGGCGCGCCGGGCAGCCAAACCAACCAACTCGTCTCGAGTAAGGCCACCTCATTGTTCATCGAAGATGCGCTCGCCTTCGGTAAGCTGACCGTGACGCCAGGCCTTCGTTATGAAATGATCGACTACGAAGCCAAAAACTGGGGCACCACCGTGGCCGACTCCAACCGCGTGGGCGATAGCCTCAAGGTGACTCAAACCGATGCGAAGGTTTTGGTTTGGGGCCTGGGTGTAAACTACGCCGTTTCGCCCGCCCTCAACGTGTTCGCCGGCGCTCACAAAGGCTTTGAACCTCCGGGCCCCACAGCAAACGATAGCGCCGATGCCGAAGAAAGCATCAATCTTGAACTGGGTGGTCGTTATGCCAAAGGCCCCTTAAGCGCACAAGCCGCTTTGTTTCTCAACGAGTATTCCAACCTGCTGGGCCGTGCCACCGCCTCAGGCGGTGGCACCAGCGAGGTCGACCGTTTCAATGCCGGCGAAGCGCGAGTCTATGGCGCCGAATTCGGTGCAGGCTACGAGGCGGGTTCACTCCTCGGCGGTGCGTTCAAAGTGCCGCTCCGCGTGGTGTACACCTACACCCACGGTGAATTCCTGACCGACTCCGTGACCACCGGGTACTGGGGCCTCATTCGCGAGGGTGACCTCATGCCCGAACTCGCTCACCATACTTGGTTGATCGGTGTTGGCGCCGGTTACGGCCCAGTCGACTTCGATGCCGCGGCGACTTACACCGGCACAATGCGCAATAACCCCGGCCAAGGTGAGATCGCCGCCGATCAAAAACTCGGTGGGTACACCCTGGTCGACCTGACCGCGAACTACCGCATCAATCGCAATCTGCGCGTGGTGGCCGCCGCCAAAAATCTGTTCGACGAAGTGGGCCTTGCCTCCCGCAAGCCTGCGGGTTTGCGCCCCACCATGCCGCGCCTGCTGTCTGCCGGTATCGTCGCCGAGTTCTAACCAATCTCAGACTGCGAGCTCCTCAAAACGGCTTCCTGCACTGGAAGCCGTTTTTTTGTGGCGTAAAGTCGGCGACAAAGTGTTTCACCTCCCCAAAACCTGCACCTGAACACGGAGACACTTGTACCTTGGTGCCATGCGATGCGTGATGTCCCGCCCTTTTCAAATCCTGATCGCCGCCATCTCCCTTGTGGCGGCCGCGACGCACCCCCCCACCGTGCGCACCGCGCACGCCCGCACCTCACTCATCGCAACCGTGTCGTCTATTGCACCTGGTGACAGCTTTACAGTCGCCTTGCGCATTCAACCCGATTCAGGATGGCACGTGTACTGGTCAAACCCAGGCGATGCCGGCATGCCGCCCTCTCTCGAGTGGAAACTCCCTAAAGACTGGACCCAAGGACTTTTAGTATTTCCCACACCCACACGATTTGAAACGCCGCCTCTGGCAAGTTATGGGTATCAAGACGATGTGTGGTATCCGATGACCGTGTTTGCGGGGGTGGGAGATGTGGGCCCTCGGGTGATGCTGCGCGCGCGGGCGGAGTGGCTCATCTGTCGGGAGGAATGTCTGCCCGAGGCCGCCGACTTTACAGTCGCGCTTGCCATGGGCCAAACCGTATCTCACGCCCGCAACTCTGATCTCGTGGAGCGGTTCGCGCGGGCGAACCTTCCCCAGCCGCACCCTCACTGGAATTTCAGCGCGGCGTATGAAGACAGCGTGGTTGTGATTGCATGGGATGTCCCCTCCGATTTCAATCGCGACCAAAAACCTTACTTCTTTCCTGCCACGCAAGGTGTGATTCTGCACGCCGCCGCGCAAACGTTCGAGGTGAACGACACTCGAGCACACCTGACCATAAAGCGAGACGATGTGCTGCGCTTGACCCCCGATACGCTGCGCGGGGTTTTGGTGCTGAGCAACGGTGAGACTCGTCACGCCTACACGCTGGGGCTTGAGGCTACGAGGGAGACTGGTTTTACTGGCCAAACAAACCTTTTGGCCGTCTTAGTGATCGGGCTGCTCAGCCTTGCTGGTCTCATTCTGATCGTGGTGATGAAACGCCCTCACGTGAGCGGCACAACCTAAACCCTTAGACCTCATAAAACCCGGAGTCACACATGACAACCCCCCAAAAAACTTCCCTCATGACCACGCTTTCCTTGACGCTGCTTGGCGTATTGATCGCGCTCTCACCCGCACAGGCCGCGGTCAAACCAGGCGATGTAGCCCCCGCGTTCACGCTGACGGATGCTGCCGGAAAAAAGCATGCGCTCAAAGACAACGCCGGAAAATGGGTGGTGCTCGAATGGGTGAACTTCGACTGCCCGTTCGTGGGCAAGATGTACAACTCGGGTAAAATGCAGCAGCTGCAAAAAACCTGGCAGGACAAAGGCGTGGTGTGGTATTCGGTCAACAGCTCGGCCAGGGGTAAGCAGGGCTATTTTGTGGGAGAAGGGTTGATCGCCCGCATCGCCGCGGAAAAGTCCGTACCGACCGCCTACCTCCTCGATACGGATGGCAAAACCGGGACTGCCTACGGCGCGAAAACCACACCGCACATGTTTATCATCGACCCCAAGGGTAAGGTTGTGTATGCCGGGGCGATCGACGATAAACCTTCCACCAAAATCGCCGATGTGGACGGCGCCCGCAATTACGTGGATGAAGCGCTGACCTTGGCGATGGCCGGCAAGCCGGTGAAAACCGCCGCGACGGGCGCGTATGGGTGTGCGGTCAAGTATTGAGTGGTGAGGCAGAAGTAGGAAGTAGGAAGACTGAACAAGGACCATTTGTGGTGGTGTCATAACTTTTGAACGTGTTTGCCTGACCTGACTTCCCCACTTACTTCCTACTTCCTACTTCCTACTAGTTTTCCCTCATGCTCTCCCGCCCCCGCATTCTCCGTCATCAAGGCCATCATCACGATCATGCGGCCCACGACTCACAGCCGTGGAATTCGCAGACTCGATTATCGTTCGCGTTTTTTCTGACGGCAGCCTTTTTACTGGTTGAACTCGTCACGGGGCTGTGGACTAATTCTCTCGCGCTCACCTCTGATGCGTTTCACATGTTGTCGGATACTCTGGCGCTGGGCCTAGGCGCCTTGGCCGCGCGCATCAGCCTGCGCCGCCCGACTGCGGAAAAGACCTATGGATTCAAACGCTTCGAGGTGTTGGCCGCCTTCACCAATGCGCTGCTCCTTGCCGTATTCGGCGTCGTCATCGCGTTCAACGCGGCGGTCCGCTTATGGCATCCGCAAACTGTACAGGCAGAACCGATGCTGGTAGTGGCGGCACTGGGTCTGGTTTTGAACATCGGCATTTTTTTGTGGATCCATCGAGCCGGTCAGGCCCAGGGTGGACATAGCCTCAATGAAGAAGGCGTCTTGTGGCATGTGGCGGGTGACGCACTGGGGTCCATCGCCGCGATTGCGGCGGGTGCCGTGATGGTTTATACCGGGTGGATGCGGGCCGACGCGGTGGCAGGCCTTGTTACGGCCTCAGTGTTGTTGTTCGGGGCCCAGCGCGTATTGCGGCAGAGCGGCCATATTTTAGTGGAGGGTACGCCCGCTGGCGTTGATGCGGCGGCGGTGCGAACCGCTCTTGAAACCTTCCCCGGCGTGCGGGCGGTGCATGATTTTCACTTGTGGACCCTCACGGGGCGCGATCTGTATCTCAGCGCCCACATCGATGTATTACCCGTAGATGCAGGTGATCAGCACGGTAGCTCGGTGACCGCCGCCGTTCGGCGCGATTTGGAAGCACGGTTTGGAGCCCTGCACGTGACCTTGCAAACCGGCCCCTGCGGCCCTCATGATTGCGGGAATGCCTGTCGGTGAACCGTTTTACAGCGGGGTGAAACAACCTCTCTCGTCACGCCCGCACCAATCGAAAGACCGGCATCCCTTACCAGAATAACGTTGTGAGAAATCCTGCCTGCCAAGAATTGGTGTAAAAGGGACTGTTTGTATAGCGGATGACATGAACGTATGGGTTCAAATTGAAATGCTTGAATCCATTCAGGTGAAGATTCAAAGTCAAATCCACATGGTTGAGATACTCGTTACCACGGGACTGCGCCCAGAAGTCATCCGGCAACGTCCACGAATTAATACCGACTTCCAAAGCCGTGGCACCAGTAACCTGTCGGCCTAATCTGAAGTCTAAGGCCAGCGGGCCGTTTAGATCATCGAAATACAATTGTTTAGAACCCAAGAATTTGGCGTAGTGCTTCTCGTCCAAGCGCGCCTTTCCCTGAAGGCCCAGCATGAAGTTGTCGGGCACATACCACTTATAGGGACCGGACGTGTACTCGGGATTTCGGGTTGAAAAAGTTTCACTGAGCCCGGGCACAGGGAGGAAATAGGAACCGAAATGCGCCCCGATTTCCACTGCGGGCGTATTGAGAAAGCGATAGTGGAACAACGGTAAGGGCACAGCCGATATTTCCAGGTTTTCGGTCAAGCGGTAACGCGGCAAGAGGCGTCCGTGGAGGACAACAGCCCCAGGGTCTCCCAGAATAGATGCGCCCAAGTTGTATTCAAACACGTTTTCTTCGACAAGGATGGAGCGGCGGAGTTCGCTTGACTCGACGAGGTGTTTTCCGCACCCGGTGAATAACACGGCACTAGCTGCCAGAACGGACCAACTCGCACGGCGGAATATTGGGAGTGTACTCATGTTTTTCCTCGGAAAGGGGTCTCCAATTGTAGCGAAAACATGCGGATCAATTGAAGCATAGATTCAGACCGTGGGGACATTTTACCTGCCGATACCCTCAATCGCCTCCCCCTTCGGCACCCGCCGTTTGCTATTCTCTTTATCCGCCCCTGAGCCGCAAAAACGGCCCTCGGGCCCGTTTAATCCCACCACAACCACACTGCCACCGCCCTCATCTCCCCGGAGACTCTCATGGCCTTATTCGACCTCGTCCGCCCCCAATGGAAACACAGCGACCCCGCACGCCGCGCCGAAGCAATGCGCTTGCTGGAAGACGACCGTCAGGACATCTTCCTGCCGGCCGCACTCGACGACGACCATGTCGAGGTACGGCTCGCCGCGGTCAGGCGATTGATGGGGGAAGAGGCGCTTCGCAAAGCGTTGGCCAAGGCCGAAGGGCGTCCGGAGGATAAATCGGTGCGCGAGGTCTTGCACAAAGCGTTGATTCCTCTGGTCGTTCAGCGCGCCTCCACGACGCCTCAGGCGAGCGGCGCCGAGGCCACCTCGCTCATCACCGAACTCGCGGGCTGGAATGGCGGAGAAAAAGCTTTGGAAGACCTTGCGCTGCAAGCGCTCTCCCCCGCCGTGCGCCGCGCGGCCTTGGCCAAGCTGACGCACGCCAGTGGGGTGCTGGCCGTGGCGCTTAAAGAATCCGACGCAGCGATTGCCCTGGAGGCCTTCGGGCGCCTCAATCGTGAGGCCCACTTCGAGAACGTCGCCAAAGGCGCGAAAACTAAAGAAGCCCGCCACGCCGCGAAGGACAAACTGCGCGCCTTGGAAGACGCCAAAAAGCCGGACGCTGCGGCGCTGGGCCGCGCCAAGTTGAACATTTTGATCTCCACCGTTGAAAAAGCCGAAGCGGGTTGTGCGGAACCCGGTCACGGGTTTGATTGGACCCTCGCCCACGATCACGTTGAAGATGCAGTGCGCACCTTCGAATCATTGTTGGCCGAAGGCTTTCATGCCAGTGCTGCCGAGCGCGCGCAATTCGCCGCCAGCGTGTCGGTATTCCGCGAGCGACACGCCGCCCATGTCGCTACCGAAAATGCCCGCCACGCCCGCGAGGAGGAAGAAGCCCGCGAACGAGCCATTCGGGAAGACGTCTGCGTCAAACTGGAAACCGCGTACGCCGAAGGACGCAACGTCGACCCGGCCGAACTCGAAGCCCTCACGCGCACCTTCAACCTCGCGCACGGTGCCGAGGCCGACGCACTGCACGACCGGTTCCGCATCGCGCGAGACCGCCTCAAAGACAGGCTGCGTAAGGAACGCGAAGCACTAGAGGCCGAACGCAATGCCGAGTCCGCCGCCAAAGCCGCCGAACGGGCGGCGCAGCGCGAGGCTGAGCAGGCTGCAGAGGCCGCCGCACGTGCGAGTGGCCGCATTGGCGCCGAGCCTGCCCTCGAAGCGATCATCACCGAGCTCGAACAACTGGCCACCTCGGCCGATCCGAAAACCGTCGACAAGCGCCTGCGCGACTTACAGACCAAGGGCAAACACTTGCTCGCCATTTTGGGCGACGATGCCCAAGGTGCGGCATTGCGCTACCATGCCGCCGCCGACCATTTGCGCGAGACCCTCGAATGGAGCCGCTGGTCAAACCTCCAGCGCAAGCAGGCTTTGATCGAACAACTCGAAGCATTGGCGCACACTGTCGCGCAAATCATCCCCGATGTCGCACCCAAAGCTGCACCGGAGTCCACTCCTGCGCTTGAAGGCGACGCCACACCAACAAGCCCCACTCAACCGAAGCTGACGGCCAACGCCGAAGCCACCCGCCCTCTCTTTGCCCGCTTTAAGGAATTGTTGGGGGAATGGAAGGCCGTCGGGCCGGTAACCTGGGATGCCACCGAGGCCACCTGGGATCGGTACCACGCGGTGGCGGATGGGTTGTACGAAAAATTCCGCGAATTTTTCGCCGAGCTTGACGTAGAACGTGAAGCGAACTTCAAGGCCAAAGAAGATGTGGTCATCAAGCTCGAAGCTTTGATGGCCTCACCAGAGGCCGATAGCCGTGAAACCAGCGAAGCCTTCCGCGAAGCCCATTCGGCGTGGAAGGCCCTCGGTGCCGTACCGCGCGAAAAGGCAGATGCCTTGTGGGAACGCTTCCGCGCTGTGAATAAAGCCTTCCAAGACAAGCGTGACAGCGTCTTCAAGGATAACCTGACGGCCAAGCGTGCCCTGATGACGCGCGTCGAAGACTTGAAAGACTCAACGGCGTGGAAAAAAACCGGCGAGGCCATCAAAGAAATTCAAGAACAGTGGAAAGCGATCGGCCCCGTGCCGCGCGATAAGGCCGATGCACTCTGGAACCGCTTCCACGGAGCCTGCGAGGCATTCTTTACCGCGCGCCGCGCGCACTTCGAACAGCTGGACGCGGAGCGGCCCGTCAATCTGGAAAAGAAGCTCGCTCTGTGTGAGCGTGTTGAAAAACTTGAAGAGCTACCTGGTGATCGCGAACGCTACGAAGCGATTCTTGAAGCGCAGGCGCAGTGGAAAGAAATCGGCCCGGTGCCGCGCGAGCAAGAAGATGCGATCTGGGAGCGCTTCCGCAAACCGCTCGATGCGTATTTCGAAGCGCACCGCGAGCGCACCGCCGGTGAGCGCGCCTTGCGCGAGGTCGGCGCCAAAGCGAAAGAAGACCTCTGTGTTGAAGCGGAGAACCTGCTTGCGGCCGTAAAGAGCGCCGGTGATGCGGCCCGTTGGAAAACCGGCATCGAAACCGTCAAAACTTTACAGGCGCGTTGGAAAGATTCCCCGGCCGCGCCGCGCCACCTTGACCAGACTTTATGGTCGCGCTTTCGCGCCGCCTGCGATGGTTTCTTTGAAACCCTCAAGGCCAGCACCGCCGAACGGGACCGCGCCCTGTTTGAAAACCTCGCGCTCAAGCGCGACTTATGCTTTGCGGTCGAGATCTACTCAGGTCTTCCTCCAGCCGACGACGAGGCCCGCGCGGCCCGTGAGGCTTGGATCGAAGCGCAGCGCGCTGCCGGCCATGGCGTACCCGACGATTCGGGCGATTGGTCCACGCGAGCCGAAAAAGTGAAAGCCTTGCAGCGTGAGTGGCGCGAAATCGGCCCCGCACCGCGTGCCGAAAACGATGCGGTGTGGACGCGCTTTCAAAAGGCATCCGATGCCTTCTTCGAAGAGGCGCGCCGCGCGGAGAATCGCCCCGGTGACGATGCGCAGCACAACCTAGAAGACAAGCTCACCTTGATCGCCAAGGCTGAGGAACTAGCCCTTGACCCGTCACGCCGTCACGAAGACACCGTGGACGAATTGCGCCGCGAATGGCGTCGCATCGGCCCCGTGCCGCGCGCCCAGTCGTCTGCGGTCTGGGACCGCTTTAATGCCGCTTGCGAAGCGGCGGTCCCGCGTCGGAGGGGGTAAACGCCATGCCTTCACTATACCTCATCGACGTTTCCGCGGTGGCATACCGCTCCTTTTTCGCCTTTATCAAAACCCCGTTGAAGGTCAAAACCGGCCCTCATGCGGGTCAAGAAACCTCAGCGCTGTTCGGCTTTGCGCAGCATACGCTGCGCTTATTGGCCGAGCGCAAGCCCGACTACATCGCGTTCGCGAAAGACCTCAAAGGTCCGACCGTGCGGCACGATATGGACGAGAACTACAAGGCGCAGCGCGCGCCCATGCCCGACGGTTTACAATCTCAATTGCCTTTGATCGACGCTTTTGTGGAAAAGTCCGGACTGCGCGCCGTATCGCTCCCCGGCTACGAAGCCGACGATGTGATGGCCACGCTCGCCAAACAGGCCCGTGCGCGCGGCTTGACGACCTATATCGTCACGCGCGACAAGGACATGATGCAATTGGTGAATGACGACATCTTCCTCTTCGAGCTGGGCAAGGCGGGCGAACCGTCACAGGTGATCGATGCGGCCAAGGTGAAAGAAAAGTGGGGCGTCGGGCCTGAAAGTATTCGCGACCTGCTCTCGATCATGGGTGACAGCTCCGACAATATTCCCGGGGTGCCCGGCGTGGGCCCGAAGGGGGCCGTGGAATTGTTGGAGACCTACGGCACCTTGGAAAACCTCTACAAGAATGCGGAGAATATTTCCAAAAAAGGTTTGCGCGAAAAAATTCTGGCTGGCAAAGACAGCGCCATGCTCTCGCGCAAACTAGTGGATCTTTACGACAACATCGATTTGCCGGTCACGCTAGACGACCTGGGCTGCCCGGGCGTCAACGAAGAGGCGATTAAAGAACTCTTGCTTGAGTACGAACTCAAGAGCGTGGTGAAGTTGATCCCGGCGGCCAATGGCAAAAGCCCGGGTCTGTCGGAAGGTGCGCAGGACGCCGACGCGCGGCGTGCCGGTGCACCGGAGTACGATGCCGAACCCGGTGAACCTCGCGTCTCGGCGACGCGAGGCACGTATACGCTGGTCAACACCGAAGAAGGTTTAGCGGCCATGGTGGCGGAGCTTACCGGTTGTAAGACCTTAGCGGTGGATACGGAGACCACCGGGCTCGACAACCAGACGGCCGGGCTTGTGGGTCTTTGTTTGTCGGGTGAGGCGGGCAAGGGGTTTTACGTCGCCATCAGCCATACTGAAGGCCCTAACCTTTCGCTTGAAACCTTACAGACATCCGTCTTACCGCTCCTTGAGGATCCTGAACGCCTCCTCGTGTTTCACAACGCGCGCTACGACGTGACGATACTCAAGCGCCATGGTTTGCTCCCCAAAAATTGGGATGCGCCGGGTAAACTGGCCGACACCATGATTGCGGCCTTTTTATGTAACTCCGGGAGTCGCGAAATCTCTCTCGACAGCCTCGCGCTCAAGCATTTCGGCCACACCATGATTCCCATCGAGGAATTGATCGGCAAGGGCAAGAATCAGAAGAGCTTTGCCGAGGCCCCGCAAGATAAAGCCTGCGAGTACGGGGCCGAAGATGCGGACTTTACCTTGCGACTATGGCAAGCCCTTAAAGTGGAACTGGAAGAGAAGCACCAAGGTGAATTGTTCCGCACCATGGAAATGCCCTTACTCCCGGTGCTGATCGGAATGGAAGATCGGGGGATCTTGGTGGACAAGGAGCGCTTGCGCGACTTGTCGGGTGCCATGAAACAAGAGGTGGATCGACTCGAAGGGGAGATTCACACGCACGCGGGCCGCGTGTTTAACGTGGCCTCACCGGTTCAGCTGCAACATGTGTTGTTCATGGATCTGGGGTTGCAGACGGGCAAAAAAACCAAAACTGGTTTTTCAACTGATGCCGCAGTGCTTGAAAAACTTGAAGGCGAACACCCGATTGTCGGCGCCGTATTGGAATACCGCGAGGTCTCCAAGCTGCGCAGTACCTATGCGGAAACATTGCCCGAGTTGATCCGTCCTGACACCGGGCGCGTGCACACAACCTATTCGCAAGTGATCGCAGCCACGGGCCGATTGTCGAGCGTGAACCCGAACTTGCAGAACATACCCATACGTTCTGAGCTCGGGCGCAAAATACGCGCGTGCTTTGTCGCCGCACCGGGCAAGGTGTTTTTGTGTGCCGACTATTCTCAAATCGAGCTGCGCATGCTCGCTCACCTTAGCGGTGACCCAGCTCTGCGCGAAGCGTACCAACAAAACCTCGACATTCACGCACGTACGGCGGCGGCTCTCTACGGCGTACCCGAAGATGCGGTGACTTCAGAAATGCGCCGCGCCGCCAAAGTCGTTAACTTCGGCGTACTGTACGGCATGGGTGCGCACCGCCTGGCGGGTCAGCTTAAAATCTCGTACGCCGAGGCCAAAAAGTTCATCGACAATTACTTCGCCACGTATTCTCGGGTCGATGCCTACATCACGGAGACGGTCACGGAAGGCCGCGCACGCGGCTATGTCGAAACCATTTCGGGTCGCCGCCGCTATATCCCTGAACTGTTGTCCGACAACCGGGTGTTGCGTGAGAATGGTGAGCGTATTGCGGCCAATACGCCGATCCAAGGAAGCGCGGCCGATCTGATCAAAATCGCCATGATCCGCCTCCATGAAAAACTAAAGACTGCAAACCTCCCCTGCTCAATGCTGTTACAAGTGCATGACGAACTCGTGTTCGAGGTCGACGAAGGTGCGGTGGCGGAGGTCACCACACTGGTGAAGCAGGAGATGGAACACGCGATGGAGCTCTCTGTCCCGCTGATCGCCGAAGTGGGCGTGGGTAAAACGTGGGTGGAAGCTAAATGAAAATCGGAAATATGAAAGCAGAAATCAGAAAGAAGCGCTTGGACTGTATCCATGAGATCGTTCATTCTGATTGCATATTTCCGATTTCATATTTCAGCCTTGGGTTTTCCCGATGACATCACTCGCTGTGACCGGCAATATCGCCTCGGGCAAGAGCTATGTGGCGGAGCTGCTGCGCGAAAAGGGCTGCGCCTTAGTCGATGCCGATAAGGTGGCGCATGGCCTGTACCTCGCCAACCCTTCGCTCGTGCGAGAATTGGCGCATGCTTTTGGTGACGAAATTCTAAAACTCGACGGCACACTCGACCGTGCCCGCTTGGGGTCGATCGTCTTTCGTAGCCCTGAGGCACTCAAGACACTCAACACCTTGGTGCACCCGCACCTGGTCACGGCGGTGCGTGAAGAGGTGTTGTCAGCCCGACGCGTGATGAACCGCACCGTCGTGGACGCGGCCCTGATTTTTGAATGGGGCATTCAAGACGAGTTCGATCATGTGATCTTGGTCACCGCACCCGAGGAGCTGCGAATTACGCGACTGCAAGCGCGGACGGGCCTCAATCACGATGATGCACTCGCGCGCATCCGCAGCCAAATGCCGGAAGAAGACAAGCGCAAGCTGGCAGCAATTGTGATTGAAAATGACGGGGATGAAGAGTCGCTTCAGTCTAAAGTCAATGAAGTTTGGAATCGAATCAACGCTTAAGAATCGGAATATTATTGATTCTGTCATTCCCGCGCAGGCGGGAATCTAGACGGAAAACGACCGCCAGCAAACGGCTTGTTTCCCAGTGACTGGATGCCCGTCTACACGGGCATGACGATTTAGGTCGTAGGAGCAGCCACCACTGTTTCGGGCAACACGTCGGGGTACTTCCCGAACTCGTAATTCATCGTACGGCGCTTGGGCGTAAAGCCCGCCTCGCGGATAAATCGTTCGGCGGCACGCAAGGTTTTAAGCCCCGACGACTTGAGCACGTTCTCTTCGATCACGATCGAGTTGATATCGTTCGCGCCGGCCGTGAGCCCCAACTCCGCGAGTTCGCGACCCATCACCATGATCGACACTTCGATATTGGGAATGTTATCGAAGAACAGGCGCGACACGGCGAGCAAACGCAAATACTCGCGCCCGGTCACATGGCGAATGGGGAAGCGTTTGGTTTGCGCTTGGAACACCCACGGGATGAAGGACAAAAACCCACCGGT
>JBIIWL010000201.1:0-4062 GCA_044338885.1 Fibrobacteria bacterium | reverse complement strand
CCCCACCCCGATGGCGAGGTTGTTCATGGTGTGCCCAGATGGGAAACTATAGAGGTCACGCGGGGCGACGCGCGGGATGATCCGCTTGAACAGCATATGCGGGCGCGTGCGGCGGAAGGTGGCTTTGAGGGCCCAATACAGGGGCACGCTGATCGCCGCCGCACACAGGCCTTGGCCGACAAGAAACAGGAACCGCTCGCGCGTTGAGAAGAGCGCGAGCATCAGCGTCATGCCGAGCCACCCCCAGCCGTCGCCGAGGTGAACAAACCGTTTAAAGGCGAATTCGAGGCGTGGATGGAGGGGAAAGCGCTGCCACCGACGAACCCAAACATGATCGAGGCCTAAAACGCGGCGGCTCACACCGCGACGCCCGCGCTCACCCCGACTTCGACCTTTGTTCCGCCCCAAATCCATCGCTCCACCTTCCCGCCGCATAGGCTCCGACAGTGGGGCACAAATTAGCTTTCCGTACGCGTGTGAAATTGTTACGGATCGTCACAGGTTCCATCGAAATCAGGTCATGGTCCCGGATGCATTCATGAGCGCGTTGAGTTTTTTGAATTGGCGTTTCTGCAACGCGATGAGTACGCCAAGACCGACCACCAGCAGCAAGACCTTTACCAGAAAGACCTCACCCACCCAGGCCGCGCACGCGGCCGACACCGCCACCAAAACCATGCCCTGTAAGATCGGCTTCCAATAGGCCCAGAGGAACGGTGATGTCCGGGTTGTGGCGAGAACGAAGACCAGGTAAATGCACCCCGAAATCAAATTGGCGAGCCCGAGCGACAGCGCGGCACCAGCGGATTGCCATATGGGGATCAACCAAGCATTCAGCAAGACGTTGGCCACGAAAAAAATCACGTTCACGACAGGCACCGCGTAAGACTTGCCCAAGCCCAGCATGAGCAAGCCCAAAAAATCTGTTGTCGTGTTGATGTAAATGAAGCCCGCGACGATCAGCAGCGTGCCGTAGCCTGCGGCATATTGCGGGTTGACCAGTCCCAACAGCGTGGCGCCCCACAGGGTGGCGATGTACAGCAAGACGCCTTGAATCCCCATCACCATCCATACGGCATAGTTGAAGTAGTGCTTGACCCGCGTGGTCAGCCTGCCGACACCCGAGGAGGAAAAGGCGGACAATAAAATGTTCTCAAACGATTGGCGGATCGAAATCAGCGACTTGCCCACCATGGTGACAACGGCATATATCTCGACGCCCTTTACGCCGGCGAGGCCAGCCAACATGAAGATGTCGACGCGCGTGGCCAAGGAGGAAAAGATGCTCGCCACGGCGAGCGGGGCCGAGTATCGGAGCATGGCCCACGGTGGTGTGGGAATGAGAGAAATGTGTTTCCACTTGGGTCGATGAGCTCGAAAGAACCCGGTCATGGCTACGGTGGCGCCTGCGGTGTGACCGAGGAAAAAGCACAAGGGCAGAGGCAATAGGCCGGGCGCGAGCCAATGGCCGCCTGCGGCGAGCCCATAGGCGGTCAAGGGGACCGCGATGCCGGGCACCAAAATGCGGTACTTGAGGTTGCGCTTGTTCACATTGGCCTGAATGCAAAGCTCCGAGATCATCATCAGCGGCACGGCGGCGAGGTAGAGCGCGAGGTGGCTCCCTGAAATACCGAACGCTTGCGTATTGGAACCGAGGATCAACCCAGCGGGAATGATGCGCAGATGCGCTAACGCGGCGACCAGAGAGAGCGCGAACCACGCCATCACGCACCAACTCAAACTGCGGAACAACGTACGCATGTAGCGGTCTTCGTGTGCTTGGGCGTAATACCAAATCACGCCTTTATCCATGCCCATCAAGCTGATGCGGAACACCACAAAGGCGAGCGACTCGAAGAATTTGAACCGACCCCACGCCCCGCCGACGAAGAGGGCGGCGCACAACAATTCCATCAAGGGGGCGACCAACTTGAACGTGTTTTCCCACGCGGTAAAATTCAAAGCCCGGTTGATGAAGCGTCGTTGCGCGTCGTCAGACTCGGAGTTTGGAGAACCCGGGCCCGTCATGCCTGCAGAGACAGAGGGTTCGGGGGTATTGGCGCTGCTCAACCGCGGCCCCCGCGTGCGAGCAGCGCGGTGATCGCGTCGGCCACTATGAGGGGTTGTGGGTCGAAGGCTTCTTCATCGAGCACGGTGACGGGCGTACCGAGTGGGTTCCACCAGCCTTCGTATTTATCGCGGTTGGTGCGGCCGCGCGCATAGCGTTGACGGTCGGTCCACACCACGTGCGGCGTGCCGCACAGAGAGGCCAAGTGCATCGGCCCCGATGACGGCCCCACGACAACGCCCGCAGAGGCGATCACGTCGAGGGTTTCGGAAAGCGGGCGATCGCGCCAATCGGCAAAGGCCCCTTGCAGGTCACGTAGGCTCGTCAGGTCTAAGGTCGCGCCGCTTACGCCGATGCACCCTAAGGTCAGGCCGCGCGCGCGCAAGGTGGTCAACAGAGTGGACCAGCGTGCGAGACTCCAATTGCGGTCGGTCCCGAAGGTGCGGCCGCGCGGGTGAAAGAGCACATCGACGCGGAGGTCGGGCTTAGCCGAGCCGAGGCGGATGAACTCCTGACGGGAGAAGGGTTGATAGCCGAGCGGCTTGAGGTGATCTGCGCCCTGAGGCACAAGCGCCATCACGCGCGCAAGCTCGTCGGGGTTCTCCACGTTGTGCATGACATTGCATTCCGCGATGCCGCGCAAACGATGAGGGATGATGGTGGTTGCGAAGTCAGCGTAAAGCGCCTCGCGCCCCGCCGGGCAACAGACGATGGTGTGCTTGTACCCCCGCGAAAGCTTGCGTACGAAGGCCTGCCAGTTCATGAGTTCCCAGCCGAACTCACCGACCCATGGCCCGGCGAACAGCGTGTCGCTTCGGCGTCCGGAAGGGCGAAGAAAGGAGGGGCGGAGCCACCAGCTGAGGATATCACGGCGAAACACGTGGTAAAGTTACCTCTGGTTGGTATCCGCAGCGGCTTCCGCGGCTTCATGGTGCCCATGAATGCGGGATAACCACCGATTGGCCGCGATACGCTGCCGCAGCGGCGCCATCACCGAGTCGGGCGCCTGGGTCCACAGATTCGTGAGCTGGGCGGGGTCGGATTCGATATTGTAAAGGTGGCGCCCTGAGTTAGGCCACAGCACGGCGCGCCACGGCCCACGCACCAGGCCGAAACCTTCGCCGTCCCAGCGACGGGTGTCATTGGTGGAGAGGATGACAAGCACGCGGTCGCTGGTGGGTTTTTTGGACATCAAACTTTCGCCCGACCACGGAATGTGACCTTTATCAACTTCACATTCGGCCGAGAAGCGTTTGTCGGTTGGTAAGGCGCGGGTGCCCCACAATGCGGCGAGCGTCGGCACGATATCGATATTGGCGACCGGCGTGTGCACCCGACGACGCAGCGCTGCTTCTGCCGCGCCGCCGCGTAGGGCCCGAGGCAGTTTGACCCACAAAGGAATGCGAATGTACTCCTCGTAGTAGGAGTTGATGCGGGGCAAAGCGTGCGCCGGTTCAGGGTCTTCGCCATGATCGGCGGTGTTGATGATCAAGGCTTCATCCATGCGGCCGGCGCGCTCGAGCGCCGCAAACACGCGTGCAAACGCCGTGTCGATCAAATATTGCGCTTTCTCGTAGCGACCACCCGGCACGGCGGACAAATCGACGAACTCACTTTCGGCTTGAAACGGCACGTGTAAAGCGTTTGTATTCCAGACCAAAAATAAGGGGTCATGGGGATGCGAAGCCAGCCACGACTCGATCGATTCGACGATATGAAAGTCGTCAATACCCATATCATTGACGGGCGGGTGATCGGTCTGTTCGCGCGCGACCAAGGTATCGATCGGCTGATTGAGGAGGAAGTCGCTGAGCGAGGCCCAGCGCAAACGTTGCGAAGAAAAGTATGCCGTACGATAACCGGCGGCTTTGGCAAGGTCCCACATCATGGGCGTACAATGCAGCGTGCGTTGACTTTCTTCGGGCGAAACGCCCGAAAAGATCGAGGCCATGCTAACCTGGGTCGCCATAGAATTCGAATAGGCACGCTGCAGT
>JBIIWL010000025.1:0-13664 GCA_044338885.1 Fibrobacteria bacterium | reverse complement strand
ACACTTCGACATTAGGTCGCTCTGTGAATAACAGGCTCAGTGCGGCGCCCGTATCCCCTCGCCCCACCCAGAGGGAGAGGGGGAAACGAGCATGTTGGACGAATCGTGTTAGACCTTAAGCCCCGGTGGGCCGAAGAGCGCGTCTATGGCCTCATGGGAATGGCCCGCTGCGCGTAAGGGGGCGCGCACGTCGCGTTCAAGGTCGGGGACAAAGCTGACCAGCAATTCGGTGTCAGCCGAGGCCTCAACCTCAACGCGCGCATGGCAGGCTGGCACAAGCACTGTATCACCCAAGACGAGGTTCATGACCTGACCATCGAGCGTACGCAATGATGCGGAACCCGCAATCACACTCACCACCCGGAAGCGACCTTCGGTCGTAAGCAGAGCGGGCGCCGTCGATGCCCCAAAACCACTCCACTTGTTCAGCACGAAATAGGTGCAAGCCACGAGCACATCTTCAGCATGTGATTCATGCTTGATCCTTAAGGCAGGAATCGAGAAGCCCTCACGGCGATGTGTATCGGAGACTTGAACAGCCTCATCGATGTGCAACGCACGCGGTTTGCCCTGGGCGTCTACACGACCCCAATCATAGAGACGGAAGGTGGTGTCTGAGTTTTGTTGCAGCTCGTACAGCAGCAACCCTTCGGTGATGGCATGCACCGTGCCCGCCGGGATAAAAAACACATCACCCACATGTGCGGGTAAACGCTGCAGCACGGATTCACACTCAGCCGATTTAAGGAGGTTCAGGGTCTCCTCACGGGTGCGCCCATCAGGGTTGACGCCGACGATTAATTCAGCACCGGGTGCGGCATCCACCACGTACCAACACTCGGTTTTCGCTTCGCCCAATGGGCTTCCCACACCGGGGTGAACCTGGACCGACAATTTTTCACGTGCGGAGATGAACTTGTACAACAAGGGGAAAACCGGGTTGACCGCAGAAAACCCGGGGGTATCCCCCATCACCACCAATCCATACTGTGCGAGAATATCGGCGAGGGACTGCCCGGCAAAGGGGCCCTCAGCAATCAGAGTGCGACCCTCGGGACGATCCGACAACTCCCACGACTCACCCATGCGTTCGTCGGTGGCGCGTCCTTTATGGAGGCGCGTCCACAGGGCGGCACCACCCCAGGGTTTGGACATGAGAACCGGGTTGAATTTGAGCAGGGGAATCATGCCGAAATATTACGAATTCGACGTAGGGACTTTACACAAATCATCGGGTCAACCAGCGGCATGAACTTTATGGTCGGCCAAAGTGATTGGTCATTCCCACCGACTTCGTCAAGACATTTTTGAATACTCGCCGAAAAAAAAATAGGAGGCGTTGAGAGAGTCGTTTATTGTCTGTGGATACATGGGCGCGAGGGGGAAAATTGTCAACTAAAACTGCGAAGATCCTCCCATTTAAGCCATTGTCAGAACGTGAATTGGCGTGGAAAACTTTCTCATAAAAAATTCAAGCAGTACTCGAAGCGCGGTATTATCTTATCGCTTTCCTTGAGAAAATCAGCACGCAAATGAACCTCGGCTCACTTCCTGAACTTCGACAACCGTCCCGCCACGCTCTGTGGACGGCGCTGTTGTCTCAAGTGCGCGATCGAATACCCGAGACCGCCTACAATACTTGGTTCACTCACCTCCATCTTGCCGAAGTCATGCAAGAGGGCTGGGTGGTCGGCGTGCCCAACGCCTTCATGCTGGAGTACGTCGAGCACCACTACCGCTCGGTTCTCGAAGATGCGGCCGGCATGGTCACCGGTGTGGCCATCCCCGTTTCGTTCACCTTGGCGGCCCGTCCCGACGAAGACTTGGTGTTTCATCCCGAGTCAGTCATGGCCTCCGACGAGGTGGTCACCCCAAATGCCACCCCAGATGGTAAACCCTCCCCCTCACCGACGGTCATCGATGCCGCCATCCCTTTGGTGGCCCGCTATACGTTCGACGACTTTGTGATTGGGGATTGCAATCAATTGGCGCACGCCGCCTGTTTGGCCGTGGCCGAGGCCCCGGGCCGCAACAAGTTCAACCCTTTGGTGCTCCACGGCGGCGCCGGGATGGGTAAAACCCACCTTTTACAAGCGATTGCTCATTTCTGCCGCGAGAATGAGACCGCCCGAAAAATCGTCTACCGCACCTCTGAGGAGTTTACGCGGGAATACATCGCCTTCGTCCAGAAAAACAAGGATTCACGGGCCTTTTACAAGTCGTACCAAGATGCCGACATTCTGCTGATCGACGACATCCAGTTTTTGGCCGGCAAACCCGGGACCCAGGACGAGTTCTTCAATATTTTCAGCGCGCTTCAATCGTTTAACCGTCAAATCGTGATCACCTCGGACCGCCCCCCGGCCCAAATCGACGGCTTGAATACGCGACTCATTTCACGGTTCGACACCGGCCTTTTGGCCGACTTGCAACCACCGGGGCTGGAAACCCGTTTGGCCATCTTAAAGAAGAAGGCCGAGTCGGACGACGAATCCTGCATCGATCAAGATGTCCTCGACTTCGTCGCCCGTCATGTGACCTCCAACGTACGCGAGCTTGAAGGCACGCTCATCAAGCTGTCGGCCTACGCCTGTTTCTCGGGCATACCGCTCACCGTGGACATTGCGAAACAAATTTTAGGCGATACGGTCCGCAATCGGGACCGCCGGGTCACGCTCAAGGGCATTATCGATGCGACGGCGGCCGAATTCGGAATCCCCGCCGCGCAGCTGACCTCGCAAACACGGCGTAAGAACGTCGCCGAGCCGCGCCACGCGGCCATGTTTCTCGCGCGTCAACTGACCGATAACTCGCTGCATACCATTGGGTTGTCCTTTGGTCGCGATTACTCGACCGTGATTCATAGCCTCAAGCGCGCCGAGCAGATGATGGAAACGGACGCGGCTTTTAGCGCCCGTTTGCAAGCCTTACGCACGCGTCTGGGCTAACCCGCACCCGCACCAATCATTCCGCCAGAGCGGATTCGAAGCCTGACGCGATGCCTCATTGGTCATGCGCCTTATATTACGTTGGTTTTTCGCGCTGATATTTCGATTTTAGCGACTCAACGTGATACAGACCTCTGTAATCGTTTCATTGTCCCGGGTCAGGGGATGCCGGCTTGGTGCCGGGTCTATCCATTCTCCCGACACCGCATAAGGAATCCGGCATGCAAGAATCAGCCTTTCTGTCCATCCTCACCGATTCGGGTCCCGTGACCTGGCTGACCGTCGGCAGCATGTTTTTGCTGTCCATCGGTTTGTGGGCCATCATGTTCCGCAAATGGTCTTCGAATCGCCGGCAACTGAAGGCGTTGCTGCGCTGGGAGCGCGAGCTGGGCAAAACCCCCGGTTTGCAAGATTTCGCCCGCCTGGCCAAAACGCTCCCCGAGTCGCCTATGTCACGCGTCACCTACGGCGTCTTGCGTGAAATCGAAGGCATGTCGCGCTTTGTGTCGTATGACTCGCTCAACGCACGCGGACAACTGGTGAATGAATCCATCGAGCGCAGCGTAGACGTTGAAAAAGATTTGAACGAACGTGGCATGACCTACCTCGCGTTCTGCACCGCGACCGGCCCTTTAATCGGCCTCTTAGGCACCGTGTGGGGCATTATGGACACCTTCTTCGCGATCGGTCACGAAGGTTCGGCCAACATCACCGTGGTCGCCCCCGGCATCGCCGAAGCATTGATGGCCGTGCTTGCCGGTTTGATTGTCGCGATTCCGTCTTCGCTTGGCTATAACGCCTTCGCTGGTTTTAATAGGCGCGCGGAATCCTTCCTGTACAACTTCGGGTCCGAGATGGTCAGCGCGTTCAAGCGCGCCGATCTCGCGGCTTTGGAATCTGCTGGGGCCGCCGCTGGCGGCCAAGGCTAAGGCACAACCATGCGTCGTCGCGCCCCACTGCAAGTCAACGCCGAGCTGAACCTCGTCAATATCATTGACGTGATCTTCGCGATTTTGGTGGTGTTCATGATCACGGCGCCGTTGACCACGCAAGGCGTCAAAGTCGATCTGCCCAAAACGCAAGCGGGCAGCGTGGAAGAAAAGGATGCGCTCGAAATCACCATCACGCGTGAGCGTGAGATTTTGATCGGTAAAAGCGCCTCATCTCTCCGGGGTTTCGAGCAAGACTTCCGCGCCATCTTTGATGGCAATCCTGAGACGGCCATTCTCATCAACAGCGATCGAACCGTACCCTACGGCATCGTCATGGAAATCGTGGCGGCCGTCAATCGCCAAGGCGGAAAAAAATTGGGGTTCCTCACCGACCCGCAAGCCGCCAAATCCGCGTCGTCTGCCAGCGCCGCGGGGAGGCGCTAAACGATTGTCGTCGTCCAAGCTCCCGCCCCGTGCGACCGCGCCGGCCGCCTCGGTGGACACATTTCTGATCCTCGCGGCAGGATTACACCTGTTGGTCGTGGTCGCCCTACTCGCCTACGCAGCCTTCGCGCCCAAGCCGCCGCCCGTCGTGGCAGTGTTCGAACTGGTGTCGGTGGACCGGCCGAAACTGCGCCCCCTCGCCCCCAAAACTCCCGAACCCGTGGTCGAAACTCCCGAGGAATCACGCCCCCCGGAGGCCCCCGCCCTCACCCCCCAAAAAACACCCGTACCGGCCAAACCCGAACCAAAGACCACCAAGCCCGCCCCCTCTGATCCTTCATTACCGATCAAGGATGTGGCCCGCGAAAACACCAGTCACAATGTGACGGTAGCGGACGCGCCCTCCAACCCGCAGCTGGCCTTTTGGGCCGGCCGTATCAAACAGCGGGTGCAATCGTTATGGAACCCGCCGACAGGAATCGATGTCGAGGGGCCGGCGAAAACCATCATCAGCTTTCAAGTGGAGCGTTCTGGAAAAATCTCGCATGTTGAGATCGCACAAAGCTCGGGGAATCCGCTCCTGGATAATCTGGCCAAGAACACCATATTGCGTCTTGATAAAGTGCCGCCGATTCCGGGCAACTTCCCCGGTGATCTTTTGAAAGTCAGCTATGAGTTCATTTACAATGGTGATTAAGTGATGATGAAACCACACACGCACACGGGTCGCCACAAAGTTTCGGCGCTTTCAGGGGGCCTGTTTACCTTGGCCTTGCTGGTGCTGGGTGCGCTCCGTGCCGATGCGCCCGCTCAGGATGTGGTCATCACCTCCGAGCAAAAAGGTGCGGAAACCCTGATGCTCGGGCTCGTCACGTTCACCAGCACGGGAGGAAATCCAAAATCGTTGACCGCGCGCCCCGAGGACGTACTCGCCGCCGATCTTGATTTCAGCGGTCGGTTCCGGGTACAGCGCGCCCCGTCGTTTACGCCGGTGGCCAAAGCGTTGTTCGGTCAAGAGGGCGCGCTGGCTTACATCCGCGGCAGCTACTCCCTGGAACCCGGCCGTCACACGTTGCAGGCCGAACTCATCGATTTGGAATCCGGTGAAATCATTTTGAAGCGCCGCTATACGGGCGAACGCGATGAAATCCGCCAGTCGGCACATAAGTTCGCCGACGAACTCGTGTCTCAATTGTTCGGCGAAAAGGGGGTCGCCCAAACGCGGATCGCCTATGTGAACCGTCGTGCAGGTGCCAAAGAAATCTGGCACATGGATTATGACGGCGCTGCACCCGCGGCCGTCACCCGCAACGGCAGCATCAATTTGAACCCGCTCTTTATGGGGTCGCGTGATAAACTGATTTTCACCAGCTACCTGCACGGCATGCCGCAATTTTATCGCGTCGACCCCGCGCGCCCTTCGATGCACCCCGTGTTTTCGTCGCGCGGCATGAACTCGGCGCCAGCCTATAGCGTGATGGATGACGAGATCGCCTTCGCCTCCACCATGGATGGCAACAGCGAGATCTACCGCCGCGCGGGTTCGGGCGCCGGCCGCGCCGAGCGCCTCACGTTTGCGGGGAGTATTGAGACGTCACCCAGTTGGTCGCCCAACGGCCAAGAAATCGTATTCGTGTCGGACCGTGCGGGTAAGCCGATGCTTTACATCATGGACCGCGATGGATCCAATACGCGCCGCGTGACCTATGACTTCGGGTACTGCGGGTCGCCGACGTGGTCACCCAAGGGAGACCGCATCGCCTTTACGGCGATGGACGATGGCAACAACATGAACATTTACACCATCGCCCCTGATGGCACCGAACCGATGCGCCTCACCAACGGCGGCAGCAACGAAAGCCCTTCGTGGAGCCCGGACGGACGCTTTCTCGCCTTCAGCTCCACGCGCGCCGGAACGGCCGATATTTATGTGATTCAGGCGGACGGTACGAATCTGCGCCGTCTGACCTGGTCGGGTGGCAACACCATGCCCGCATGGTCGGGGTTTTAAGCCGAAAGACCGCTGTAACACAGTGCAATGACCACGTCGGGACTACCAGGCATGGGCCATTTTGACATGGTTTTGATTTTGACTTTTAACCCCGGAAATTGGTAGCTTAATCCTTCGTACAGCGCGCCCTGCGCCTTCGACGATCATTGATCTCGGTCCTATCAGGAGGAAACCACATGAATTTCAGAAACCTCGCACTCGTCGCCGTTCTCGGCACGGCATTCATCGCCGGCTGCGCCAAGAAGCCGCCCCCGCCCCCGCCGCCGGAACCCGCGCCGCCGCGCGTTGAAGCGCCCGTCACTCCGGCTCCGGCCCCTGTTGTCGAAGCGCCTAAGGTTGATGAAACGGCCGAACGTCGCGCGCGCATCCAGGCCCGCATGGCCGAAGTGTTCAAGCCCGTGTACTTCGCGTTCGACCAGAGCACGTTGACCGAGCAAGGCAAGTCCACCTCCGAGGCGATCGCTCAGTTGCTGCAAGAAGCACCTGAAATGACGCTGCGTATCGAAGGCCATGCCGACGAACAGGGCACCAATGAGTACAACCTCGCCCTTGGCGAGCGTCGTGCCCAAGCCGTGCAGCAGTACCTTGTCAGCTACGGCATTGACGCGGGCCGCATTTCTGTCCTCAGCTACGGCGAAGAAAAGCCGGCTGCCGAGGGTAAGGATGAGTCAGCTTGGTCCTTGAACCGTCGTGCCGATTTCGTACCGGCGTTCTAAGCGATTCGTGAACTCGATGAAAACCATTGGTTTTCTCCGCACAGCCATCCCCACCCGGGGATGGCTGTTTCGTTTGCGGAAACCATCGCGCCCTATTTCTCTCGCCACCCTGATGCTGGCGGGAGGGCTTATGGGCTGTTCTCAAATGACCGTGCTGCGCACTCACGAACTCCGCCAGCTGGGCAGCCAAATCGATTCATCCCGGATCGAGGTCTCACAGCTGCAAAAGTCGGTGGATGATCTAAACCTGCAACAGGGCGGCAGCACCAACAAAATGCGCGCCGACCTCACGTCGATGCTGACCGATTTGCAGGCTCAAATCGCCCGCATGCATGCCGAAATCGATGAGACCCAGCATCGCCTCGGGCAGCTGAACCAAAAGCTTGACCGCCTCGAAGGCCGCAAGGTGGTGGTCAATCCCAAAGACACGACCAACAAAGCCGGCGCGACGGTCAAAATCGTGCCGGGCCTCGATATGGAGCATATGTTCGGCCAAGCGCGCGAGGATTATATCCGCGGGCGCTACGACTTGGCCTACCAAGGCTTTAAGGCCATTTATGAGAAAGACAATGGCGGCGCCTGGCGCGAGCAATCGTTGTATTGGATGGCCGAATGCTTCTGGAAAGGTGACAAAGCGGATCGCGCCCTTGAGCTATTCGCCCGCATCCACACGGAGTTCCCTGACGGTTCGCAGCGTTGCGCCGCCTATTTGAAAACGGGTCTGATTTACGATCAGCAGCAAGACATCGCCCGACGCAATGACGCGCTGAATCAATTGATCGCGACTTGCCCCTCGACCAATGAGGCCTCACGCGCGCAGGAAATTCTGAAGCCTTAAGCCCCGTGTTCAGGCGGTCGGCCTGAGGCTCAGGTTGAGTGGTGGAGGCTGGGAGGCCTTCGGGATTGGTGTGAGGCCCTCGGGGTGCCGGCCGCAGGTCGCCAAGGCCAGCGGGCCCCGGCGGCCGGCCCACACCCGGTTTTTAAAACCCCACCCCCATCAAACAGTCTTGCAACATTTTCTTTCGGCAGGGCTTGGCCCCCCCTGCGGCGTAGGTGGGCTTCTTACCTTTCGCCCCATGCCTGCAACCCCACTCCCCGGCCCGAACACAACGCGTCAACTCATTGCGGAACGCGCCTTCATCATCACACGGATGATTTTGTTCATGGCGACGATGATGGGACTCTACCTCAACCATAATTTTTGGGCGACACTGTTTCTGTTGAGCTCGTTGTTTGTGGGTTTTTGGGGGCCGTTCAAACGCCGCCACGAAGAAATCGAGACCCCTGCCACATTGTTTTGGCTGAAGCTGGGCGACAAACTGTTGGTCAACCTTTTGTTTCTCGCTTTGTTTTTGCGTTTGTTTTGGATGCCGGGTCGCGATGCGCCCGTCGTGCTGTTAACGGGATTGGTGATCCTCACCTTGCGCAACGTGTTCTACCTGATTTTTTGTGTGAGCTTGCTGAAAGAGGGGCGTATACTGCCGCTGCACCCGTTTTGGGGGCGCGCCACAAATGCCTCGTTGATCGTCACCTTGGTGTTGTATTCATTGGATTCTGTGCAGGTGTTACGCTTTGGCGAGGCCGTGCATGTCGCCCGCATTTCGATGGTGATTTCGATTCTGTTGATGTTGTCGACAGCGATCGGGTACCTGTACTTCTACTATCGCGACGAAGCCTCGCGCAAACCGCTTTCGCTGGCCACGCAAGTGACCTTCAGCCGCATCTTGCTCGCCCCCGTGTTCATCTGGGTGTTCTTCTACGATAATGACCTGGTCTATCAAAACAACCATCTCATTTTCAAAATCATGGCCGCACTCATGGCCATATTCTTTGTGGCGAGCGATGGCCTCGATGGGTACCTCGCGCGCAAACGCGGCGAGGTTAGCCAACTGGGCAAATACCTCGACCCCTATTCAGACAAAATCTCGAACATGATCATCTTCTTGTGCTTCTTGGCCTCGGGCTATGCCGCCGTGTGGATGGTGGCCGTGATTTTCTTCCGCGAGTCGACCGTGGAAACGCTACGCACCTTGGCCGCCGCTTCGGGTGTGACCATTGACGCACGGCGCAGTGGCAAATGGAAAACCGCGCTCCAAGGCACAGCGGTGATCACGATCCTGGTCTTAGAAACGGTGGACACCCTGCTGCAGCGGTATTCTCCTGATCTCCCCTATTGGTCGACGATCTGGAGCTACACGCCCTACACCCTCATGAGCCTGGTCGCTATCGTGACCCTGCTTTCAGGTATTGACTACTTCACGGGAAACCGGAAGGTGTTGGAGCGGTACTTTTAAGAACAGCTGTCAGCGGTCAGCACTCAGCGATCAGCCACACAAACAGAGATGATTCAATCGTGTGCATTGCGATTTGAGCTGTACGCTACCTGCTGATCGCTGACCCCTGACCGCTGACCACTGATCGCTGACCCCTGATCGCTGACCGCTGACCGCTTTAAGTCATCTCCACCGTTAACTCAACCGACATCTCGGAATGGCTTGTGCCGATATAGCCTCCGGTGAGTGGGGCGGCTCCGGGCGGTTCGGCCGCGGCGGCGACAGGAATGTGTTCCTCGCCGGCGATCACGCCCCGCGTGGCATCATAGGGAAACCACCCAGCGCCCGGGAGTAAGACCTCAGCCCACGCATGCATATGCTGACGCTCGCCAGGGGCTGCGGTTAGATAGCCGCTCACAAAACGTGCGGCGATGCCTTGATAGCGGCAGCAGGCCACAAACAGCACCGCGAAATCGCGACAAGACCCGTGGCCGAGGCGCAGCGTGGTCTCGGGATCCAGAGGTGGGCCCGTCAACCGCGATACGTCGCGCAAGGTACTGTGCATTTTTAGGCAAAGCGCTTCCAAAAAGGCCAGCGTTCCGGTACCGGATTCGCGCGCGACGGCAGCGGCAAATGCCGGCACATCACCACCGGTGGCGTCGGTGCGAAGCCAAGCCGCCATCGAGGACTCCTCGTACCCGTGGGCGTCATAGTTGATAGGCCAATTCACGCCACGCGCATCAAGCACGGGGACATAACGCAGAAACGTCTCCCCCGCACTTTCCATCGCGACCCGGAACTCCTGCGTGGGGCTGTCGAACACCGCCGTGGTGATGATGTTGCCTTCCACGTCGGTGAACGTATTGGTTTGTTGGGGGCGTGGGTAAAGGCTGAGCCGGAAGGAATCCAGTTTTAAGCAGGCGTCGACACGGGGTTGCTGACGAAAAACGTGAGGCCCCAAATGAACGGGGTGCTCATAGCGGTAAATGGTGGTGTGCCGAATGCGGAAACGCATCAGAGCACACTCAACCTTGACGGGTCCGTGCGGCCCGCCTTGTAGCCACAGGCGATTTCACCTGAGCTGTTTCGGTGGGACTCGCCGGCTTAGCACTCCGCGACTTTTTAAGGGCCGCTGTGGACTTCCCGCTCTGCTTTTCTGTTTCAAATAAACCGTCGTACCATGCCGAAGACAACTGGTTGACGGAGTCGCGCAAACGCGCCTGCCACCAATCGGCGTTTTCTTTCATGTCTTGTTTGGTGAAGCGGCGCTCCACCATATGGAAAGACCCTTTTCGGTACATGATCACGTCTACAGGAAAGTCGACATCCGCAGCGCTGATGCGCGTAGAATCGAACGCCAAGCTGCCGACCTTCAGGGCGAACTGTAAAGAGTCACCGTGCTTGAGCGTGCGATCCAATACGGGCTTTCCGTAGGCGGCCGCCCCGATGATCTGATACGGGGTGCCTTCGCTGATCTCGACCCAATTACCTTGCGGGTAAAGCATGTAGAGCTTGTGCTCTTTGTCGCCCGCGAGTTGCCCCCCCATGAGCACATGAATGTTAAAGTGGAGCCCCGCCTTATCGAGCGCTTCCGCGTCTTCTTCAGCCACACGCCGCACTTGAGCGGCGTAGCAATTGAGCACTTTGAAGAGGCGGTCGAACGACTTGCCGCGCTTCTCCATCGCTTCGTCGAAGTACGCCAGCGACTTGTCGCGCACGGAGCGCAAACCGGAGGTCATGATGAAAAAGGACGTCTTGGGGCCCTGATACACTTTGACCTTCTTAGCCGTGATGCATTCACTCCCTGAGGTGATGCGCGTGTCGGCAATGCCGACGAGCCCTTCTTCAAGATTGATGCCGAGACAGAATGTGATGAGAAGCCCCCGATGAAAACTATTTGAGTCTAAAAAGATTTAATTCTCAATGCTCAATGTTCAATGCTCAAGATGCAATGATTATTGAGCATTGTTCATTGAGCATTGACTTCAGTCACTGCTCTCCGCCCCACCCTTGCGCCGTTAACGGCGCATCGAGGGTGAAGAATGATTGAAAAATACCTTCACCGACCCCGTTCAGGCCGGTTTGTAATTCGTCGAGGTATTCATGTAAGCCCCGCGAGATGATGTCCTCTACCGTGGAATAGGCCAGCATGGAGCGCAGGCGGCTCAAGCGTTTTTCGGCGGTATTCCGGAAAGAGCCCATCGGCGTGCCCGAAATAGCCAAAACAGCCTCTTCGGCGCGTAAAAGACAAAAGAGGATGGCGCGCGGAAACTCGCGATCGAGTACCAGAAAGTCTACCACCCGTTCAGGCAAGATACGACCATGGCGGCGGCGGAACATTTCGTGACCGCTGACCGAGAGGAGCAGAGCCGTCCACAACAAATCGTCCACAACCGAGCCGACATCGACAGGGTCGGGCAGCAAAATGAAATACTTCACGTCGAGGATACGGGAGGTCTGATCAGCGCGCTCTAAATAGCGCCCCAATTTGAGGAAGTTCCACTCTTCGCCGCGCGAGAGCGTCGATTCAAGAATCCCCTCGAACAGATAGCTCGCCTGACGGATGCTGCTGTAAAAATCGTGCGGCGACTCGACCGCGCGGCGACGCGCATCAGGCGACACCAACATGTGGTAAAACCGATTGATGTGCTCCCAAGCCTCCAGAGCGAGCACGCCGCGCACCTGGCGCGCATTCTCGCGCGCCTTGGTGACGCAGGATAAAATCGAGTTGGGCGAGGTGGTGTCAAACGTGAGAAAATGCAAGGTCGCATCGCGCAGCACGCTATCGGAGTCTTCGATATCCGCGTACCGCTCGGCGAAAAGTTTTTCGTCGCCCGCCGCTGCGACCAGCGGCCGCCATTGCGCACCCATGCCGCCGGGTGCATCAAGCGCAACCTGCAAACTCACGTCGACGCAGCGCGCCACGTTTTCAGCACGCTCGATATAGCGCGCAATCCAATACACGGATTCGGCGACGCGGCTTAGCATGCGGCATCCTCTCCGGCAATCGCGGCAGCCACAGCCGCGCCGATCGTTTCGCCCGACACCGCAGGGCGCGAGGGCAACACCCACGTGTCTTTACTGCCGCCGCCTTGAGACGAGTTGACGACGAGGGACCCTTTCTTAAGGGCAACGCGTGTTAAGCCGCCGGGCATCACATGGATGTCGCGCCCATAGAGCGCGAACGGGCGAAGGTCGACGTGTCGCCCTTCGCAGACCCCGTCGATCATAACAGGCGACCGGGACAGCGCGAGCGTGCGCTGCGCGATGAAATTGCGGGGGTTGTCCTTAATGCGGGCCGCCCATTCGGCGAGAACGGCTTGCGTGGCGTGCGGGCCGATGAGGACACCATAACCACCCGAATCGTTGGCCGTCTTAATCACGAGTTCAGCCATATGCTCGAGCACATACTTCTGCTGTTCGGGAACCCAGCACATGTAAGTGTCGACATTGGGCAAAATGATGTCTTCGCCGAGGTAATACTTGATGATCTGGGGGACGTAGGCATAGATCACTTTATCGTCGGCCACACCCGTGCCCGGAGCGTTGGCGATCGCCACGCGACCGGCACGATAGGCCTCCATCAGGCCCGGCACACCGAGCATCGAATCAGGCCTAAAGGTTTTGGGGTCGAGGAAGTCATCGTCGATGCGACGATAGAGCACATCCACACGTTTAAAGCCACGGGTGGTGCGCATGTTGAGCCAGCCATCGCGCATCACCAAGTCGCTGCCGGTCACGAGCTCGACGCCCATTTGCTGGGCTAGGAACGAATGCTCGAAATACGCCGAGTTGTGAACCCCGGGAGTGAGCAAGGCCACGACGGGGGTTTCGCCCCGGGGGCCTAAGAACTGCAGCATGTCGAGCAGGCGGCTGGGGTAGTCTTCAACAGGGCGCGGGTTGATCGCCCCAAAGATTTGCGGAAAGGCCCGCTTCATGACCTGGCGGTTTCCGATCATGTACGAGACACCCGATGGGCAGCGCAGGTTGTCTTCTAAGACGTACAGCTTGCCGTCGCCATCTTTAACAAGGTCGCTGCCGGTGATATGACACCATACGCCCCAAGGCGGGTTGAGGCCTCGGCATTCTTTGCGATAGCCCGTCGCCGAGCGGATCAGTTCTGCAGGAATGATGCCGTCGCGCACGATCCGTTGATCGTGATAGACATCGTCCAGGAATAAGTTGAGGGCATGGATGCGTTGGCGCAAGCCGCGCTCGACGATATCCCATTCAGCCGCATCGATGATGCGCGGCATGACGTCGAAGGGAAAGATGCGTTCCATCCCCGCTTGGCTGTTGTACACGTTGAACGTGATACCAAGGTCGAACAAGGCTTTCTC
>JBIIWL010000200.1:0-4078 GCA_044338885.1 Fibrobacteria bacterium | reverse complement strand
CGAACGGGCGTGAGTTACGCGCGCAATATTCGCGGATGCTCTCGAGCTTACCATCAGGCAGCGAATTGGTGTCAGCCAGCAAGCGGCCGATCACCGTGCTCTTGCCGTGGTCCACATGGCCCACGATGACGATATCCATACGGGCGCGATCGCGCTCTGTGGCGGCGGATTGGAGGGGCGACCCATTGGTCGCGCTTACGATTGCATTGTCCATCACATGTACCCATCACGGCGTAGGGTCTCCAAACCGCCGTCCTCTTTGTCTTGCGCGCGCCCCGAGCGCTCCGCGATGTTGGCAAACTTACCGGTCTTCAATTCTTCCACAATGTCGGCCACGTTTTTGGCGGTCGAATCCACCATGCCCGTGCAGGGCGCGCAGCCGAGCGAACGGTAGCGCTTGCCTTGGCCTTGGTCGAAGTACAAGTCGATGATGGGAATGTTTTCGCGCAGGATGTATTCCCAAATGTTGAGTTCGGTCCAGTCGAGCAGCGGGTGCACGCGCACGTGCGTACCGGGCGCGAAGTCCGTCTTAAACTGGTTCCACAACTCAGGCGGCTGATCGCCCACGTCCCATTCGCTGTTCTTATCGCGCGGTGAGAAGTAACGCTCTTTAGAGCGCGAACCTTCTTCGTCGGCGCGCGCACCCACGATCACGCCCGTGTACGGATCCTGATTCGTGTCGGGCTCGTATTGGCCCGTTGTGTGGTTCATGCGGTAGCGCGGCCAGGCGCCCGAGAGCGTATTGCGCAGCGCGTCGGTCTTGAGTGCCTTGCAGCACTGCAAACGCGTCAGCTTGCCGTTCGGGAAGGTCTCGCCGCTTTCGAGTACGGCTTTGTTTTGACCGTACACCATGTTCAGGTTCCACTCGAGCGCCACGCGGTCGCGGTACTCGATCATGGCCGGGATCTTATAGCTGGTGTCGATATGCACGAGTGTGATCGGCACGTGGCCGAAGAACGCCTTGCGCGCCAGCCACAGCAGTACGGTGCTGTCTTTGCCGATCGACCACAACATGGCGAGGTTTTTGAAGTTCGCGTACGCCTCACGGAGGATGTACACGCTCTGATTTTCGAGCTGATCGAGATGGTCTTGAGATTGTGCCATGGCGGTAGGCTCCGGTGTTTCCCTATAAGTTTAGTAAGTATATCGACTAGTGTCCAGAACCCCCGTAAAACCCCATAAAAACCAGAAATACAGCAATTGATCACCCTTCAAAACCCCCAAAACCCCCGTATACCATAGTGGATTAGTAGGGTAGTAGTAAGGTGGGGACTGGTCTCCGGGCAAGGCTGCTTGAATGGTATTCCGCGATTTCATTGCCGGGGGGGAAGAAAAAAGGCTGTTTGGTGGTATGACTGACGCAAACCATCGGGTCTTCGGCGCACGCGCCCCACAAGTTTCTCGCACGTTTTCCGCAGCGCGCGCGGGTGTGTTCACCTGGGCCGTCGGGTTGGCGGCGCTCACACTGGCCGGTTGCGCGTCTAAGACCGACGGTCTGCGGTACAATGATGCCTGCACGGTCATGAAGCACGAGGTGGAAGAGAAGCAAAAGCTGGATGCGCAGATCAAGTCTTTAACCAAAGAGGTGCGCACCCTTCGCAAGCAAGGGGATACGGCATCGGCTGTGTCTGCCGAGCGTCGGCTGAACGGGCTGATTGAAAGCCAACGCTTTCTCAAAGACGCGCTGGATCAATCGAGCCGCGATTGTTCGCCCATCCTCAAAGACGCCGAGCCCCCGCTCGACCCCGCCGTTCGCGAAAGGCTGAGGTTGGAGGGGAAGTAGGGGAAAAAGTCGGACGTCGGATGTCGGATGTCGGCAGGGAAGACAAAACTCAAATTCACGACTCTACAAGTCGTCATGGTAACGCGTTCGCCTTTTGACGTCCGACGTCCGACGTCCGACTAGCTACTTTTCCTCCCGTGCCATCCCTCTCCTCCCTCCACAGCTCTCACCCTCGCATTTACGAGTCGTTCACCTATGCCTACCCGGTGCTGTCGCGCCGTTCGGGGGGCGTGTCGTTTGGCGTGAACGTGAACCTCGACAAGCTCTGCAACTTTGAGTGCCCTTATTGTCAGGTTGATCGCAACGTGGCGGGTAAGCCGCAGGTGCTTGACCTCGCGGTGATGCGCCACGAAGTTGAAACGCTGCTTGATTCAGTGGATGAACAGGGTGTGTGCCGCCTGGCGCTCTTTGATGAGTTGCCTGACGCGCAAAAAATGTTACGCGATATCGCGCTCTCGGGCGATGGTGAATCGACTATGGTGCCGCAGTTTGCGGAGATCGCGGCCATGCTGGCGGAGGTTCAAGCCGCGCGGCCCGAACTCGATTTTAAACTGGTGCTCATCACCAACGCGACCTTGCTCGACCGCGCGGCGGTGCAAACCGGGATCGGGTCTCTGCTGTCGCGGCGGGGTGAGGTGTGGGCCAAGCTGGATGCGGGTACCGAAAGCTGGTACCAAAAGGTCAACATCAGCCGCGTGAATTTGGATCGCATTGAAGCGAACCTGATTGCCCTCGGGCAAAAACATCCGTTCAAGATTCAGTCGTTCTTTTGTGGAATTAGGGACACTCGTGGGGCGCAGCCCTCACGCTTCGACGTTTCGTCCGCTCCAAGTGAACGCTCGCTCAGCGCGGCGCCCTTGTCATCTGAGAATTCCACAATCGGTTGGGACGAGGCCGAAATCGGCGCGTGGCTCGATCGCTTGTCTCGCGTAAAGTCCTCCGGCGCACACATCCTCGAAGTGCAGCTCTACACGCTCGCCCGCCGCCCCGCCGAAGCCTTCGTGCAGCCGGTCACAGGGGAATTCCTCGCTGACATTCGCTCTCGCGTCGAATCCCTCGGTATTCCCGCGCGCGTTTACGGCGTTGAAGGCTAAGCCTATGTGGGTGTTTTATTGTTTTTCTTTTCCCGTCCGACGTCCGACTTCCGACGTCCGACTAGCGTGGGTTTAACCTCCGATGTTTTTCGACGAGACTTGGTTTTACGCTCCGGTCGCTGACGGCGCATCGACCGCGGTGCTTCCGGATGATGAAGCGCACCACGCACGCGTGCTGCGATTAAAGCCCGGTGCAAACATCGTGGTGACCACGGGCGAAGGTTCTGTCTATCGCGCCACGTTAGTGGACGATAAAGGCACGCTCGACATCGTCGAGCGTTTACGGCACGACCCCACGCCGCCCGGTATTGGCGTGGGCCTGCCTCTGCTCAAGGGTCGCGATACCGAGCAGCCGGGTGAAGCGATTTGTGAGTTTGACGTTCGAGACCTCTTCCTCTTGAACCTCGACCATTGCGAGACGTTTAAAGGGCAAGATCATTCAAAGCTTGTGGAGCGGCTTAAGGCCAAAAGTTTGACCGCACTCAAACAGGCCAAAAAGTCGTGGCTCACGCGCGTACACGCGCCGCAAAGTTTGAAAGACTGGCGTACGGCGCATCCGGCCGTGCCGCTGATTGTCGCGCACCCAGGGGAGACCACTGTGCCTGTGCCTCTACCGCCTGTTGTTCACGTGCTGAGCGGCCCGGAAGGTGGATTCTCAACTGCAGAACTCACGCTGTTGTTCGGTGCGGACGGCAGGGTAGGGGACGCCGGGACGGTGTACCGGCTCAGCCTCGGCGATACGCGCCTGCGCGCCATCCACGCACCCGTCGCGGCGCTCGGGGCGTTGGTCAGATAGAACTTTTAGCAGGGGTATATCCGTCATTCCCGCGAAGGCGGGAATCCAGTCGGCCAGGTAAGATGCCCTAAGAGCGTGTTTTTCTTTTAGATCAGCTTATCCGCAGGGAAGTTGAACAACTTCCCCAGCTTCTTCGCGTAATCCTTACTGATCGCGCGCCGCCCATTTTCCCAATCCGAAATTCGCTTTGCGCTCACACCGCCGATCTTGGCGGCGAGTTCGGCTTGCGACCAAGTATGGACTTCACGAAGGTTGCTTAGGTATAACTCTGGTGTCATTTTCGCGTCCATCTCTTTCGCGAAATCGGTCTCGAAGAAGTCTTCTAGTAGATCGTCCTCATTGATATTGGAATCACTGAGGTAAGCCTTATAACGTTCGCGAACTTCTTTGAGAATATGCGCCGGT
>JBIIWL010000268.1:0-2975 GCA_044338885.1 Fibrobacteria bacterium | reverse complement strand
AGGTTTAAGTGAAAAAGCAATTCGTGCAAACCAATGGTATCCGCTTGGCTTATGAAGAACGCGGAACGGGCGAACCGCTGGTATTGATCATGGGTTTGGGGGCGGATGGGCAGGTATGGGATGCACATGCCAAGGCTTACGCGACGGCTTTCCGGTGTTTCTTGGTCGACAATCGCGGGAGCGGCGATTCGGATAAACCCGAAGGGCCTTACACCACCGCCATGATGGCAGACGATTACGCGGGATTAATTCGGGCGTTGGGTTTGGGTCGCGTGCGCGTGGCCGGCATTTCGATGGGCGGTGCGATTGCTCAAGAGCTCGCGCTCCGTCACCCTGATTTGGTGCGCTCACTGGTGCTGGTCTGTACGTGGGCGAAGTTCGAGCCGTATGCCGTTTCGGCTTTTGAAAACCTTGTCAAAGTACGGGCTGTGGCCAACCCGGCCGACTTCATGGAACTGCTGCAACTTTGGATTTGGACGCCGGCTTGGTTCAACAAAAATGTGGCCGCGCTGAAAGAGGGACAAGCCGGCACCGCCGAGGCCGTGGCCTCAGGTGCGTGGATGCCGCAACATGCCTTTGCCGGGCAGGCCGCGGCGTGCAACACGCACGATACGGTGGGTCGACTCGACCAAATCACGGTACCCACCTTGCTCACGATCGGGACCGCCGACATCTTCACGCCTCCCGCCTACACCGACTACCTGCACCAACAGATTGCGGGCAGCACGGTCATCACCTTCCCCGGCTGGGGCCACGTGCATCATTGGGAAGACGAAGAACGCTTCAACCGCGAAACGTTGGGGTGGATGAAAGGAGTGTAGAGAATGCTCAATGAGCAATGCTCAATAAACACAAACCATCGAAACTTGACCTGATTGAATCCAGTCAAAGGGACCAATGCTCTCGGCTAGGCTCTGAAAAACAACCAGGTACGCTTCCTGTATTTCCTGAGTATTGAGCATTGCGCATTGATCATTGAGCATTCAAAAACCTAACGCGCGCAGTGCGCGCCTCCTACCTCGGTGTCGTCAGCTTCTCCACCATGTGACAGCGCACCTTCACAAAACCACGGCGTGACTTGGCGACCTTGATATCGCCGATGATCGCATGCGCCATCACATAGCCCATGTTATCCCAATCGGGGCCGCAGGTGCTAATCCCCAAATGGTAGAAGCGCGGGTCGTTTTGAAACCCAGCGATGGCCACATCGTGAGGCACCGTCTTACCGCGCTGACGCAACCAATCCATCGCCTCGGCCGCCATTTGGTCGCGGAAAAAGATCCAGATCTTAGTGCCCTCGTGACTCGCGCAGGCGGAGAACACGTCGGTCGAATAGTGCACATGCTCTTCGAGGTTGTCGAGGTTGGCGTTGGGGTATTTGGTTTTCAGATAAGCGCGATACTCATCGTCGATCGCTTCGCTGAACGGCAACCGCTGGTGTGAACCGGCCCCGGGCCGAATGATAAAGCGGAATACGAAATCGGGTACGATGTTTTTGACCGACAGCGCGATCTTCAAGAAAAAACGACGGTCAATAAACCCTGAGATATCATCTTCGTCGATGCAAAAATTGGCTTCGCGATACCCTTGATTGAGCAGGTAGTAGGCGAGCACACGCGCCTTTTCGGTATCGACATTGCCGCGTAAAAACACCTGGGCGTAAGGCACCAATTCGGAAAGGTCGCCATGGCTGCCATGGACCAAAATACGGACGCGGTTTTTAAGGGCCGCACCGTGCTTGTCGATGAACTCACGCAGAAACGGCAGGTGCGAAGGGTCCACCGCATAAAACACCAGCCCGGCGGGATAACGCCCGCTGGCCTGCCATTCGCGCGCCCGCGCCGCCAAGTGTTCTGCTTTTTCGGGGTGCAAAAAATACCCGGCGTTATACAATTCACGTTCCATTTTTTGAAACGCCAAGGCGATCGGGTCTGAATTAAAAATGCCCTGAAAGTCATCCGTGCCAAAACGCAGAAAGAAAACTTCCTGTACGGCATGCTGCGTCATGATCTGATCAAACCGCCCGACCCAATAGCTCTTCCCCACCTTTTCGACATACCCCAACTGTTCGAGTTGCTGGTAGGCCGTCGTCACGGTTTCCGACGAAACTTTGAACTGATTGCGGACGAACTTCACGGGCGGTAACGATTTACCCTTACGGTACACGCCCTCTGAAATCAGGCGGACGAGACTCGTCACCAAATGCTCGACGGAGGACTCGCGAGGGGTGCCAGACTTAACCAGGAGCGGCGACATGCCGACGCGATCCAAGTTGGGTGTGAAGGTGCCCTTACCGGGGATCCGAACCACCTTACCTTCGTCGCGCAGCTTGGCTAACACGCGCTGAATCGTGATACTCGACAACCCCCACTGCGCGCTCAGTTCGCGATCGGGCGGCAAGCACGAATCAGGAGGTAACCCTGAAATTTCGTCCAGAATCCATTTTTGAAACTCTTGCGCTCTCGTGACCGGCATGAAGAAACTTTTCTCGGAATACGTCGGGCGCGGCGGATCAGCCGGCCGGCGCGACTCCGCGCGCGATGTGCGTCTTATGAATAGAACCTCGAACCACTGTTGATGTTGGTATTATTTCAGCGTTCTTTTGTACCGTCCATCAAATCTATTCGAGCGTTTCCACACCGAATTTGAGCGTAATACGCTGATTTTAGTTCTGAAATTGAGGGAGTGGCGGGTGGCGTGTACGGGCCGCCGGGTATTATTTGGGATACCCTGGTGAATATAAAAAGCGCGGCCGGGGACCCCCGACCGCGCTGTGCGACAAACCGTAATCTCAGAAAACGCTTAGGCGTGACGCTTGGCGAAATCCCGCATCAGGTTGACCAGCGCCATCACACCCTCTAGGTCCATGGCGTTGTAAATGCTGGCGCGGAAACCGCCCACCGAGCGATGACCCTTCAGGCCCGAAAGACCGGCGGCTTCGGCTTCCTTCAGGAAGTCCTTCTCGAGCTCGGGTT
>JBIIWL010000199.1:0-4088 GCA_044338885.1 Fibrobacteria bacterium | reverse complement strand
CACTCGATAGCCTCGTGCTCGGTGAAGTGCAGATCCTCGGCCAAGTTAAGGATGCGTACCAGTTTGCGGCTGAGCGGCAATGGACCGACTTTTACTTGAACCATTTGTTTCAAGCCGGGCTTCATGCCGGGAAACGCATCCATGCCGAAACGGCCGTGCATGAAGGCGCGGTCAGCATTAGCTACGCCGCGGTCGAACTCGCGCGCAAGGTGCTCGGTGATTTACGAGGTAAAACCGCAGGCCTGATCGGGACCGGCGAAATGGGTGAATTGGCCGCGCAGCATTTGCATCGTGCCGGCGTGCGTGAGTTCCGTTTTTTTAACCGCTCCACAGAATCGGCCCGGCGTTTAGCCGAGTCCTTCGAGGGCGAGGCACACCCGTTGACCGATCTGGCCTCGCGCCTGTCGGCCTGCGATATCGTGATTTCAGCCACAGGTGCCGCAGGCATTGTGTTGTCAGCCGCACAGGTGCGCGAGGCCGCGCGCGCGCGGCATGGTAACCCGCTCTTTTTGATCGACATTGCCGCGCCCGCTGATATCGACCCCGCCGCCGGTGAAGTGGAAAACACGTTCTTGTTTACCATCGACGACCTCAAGGCGGCGGTGGAAGAAAATGCCGGTCAACGTCGCGAGGCGGCCCGCGCCGCGGAAGTGATCATCGAAGAAGAGGCGGCGCGCCTCGCCGCGTGGACCCGCACGCTCGAAGTCGTCCCCACTTTGAAAACCTTACGCGAGCGCTACCGTGAGATCGCGGACCGCGAGGTCGCTCGCCACACGGCGGGATTACCGCCCGAAATGCGCGAGCGTTTAGAGGCCCTCGGCCACGGCCTCCTCAATAAATTCCTCCACGCGCCCACGACCGGACTCAAACGCATGGGCGAGCGCGGCGAGGCCGAGCGGGCCAGTTATTACACCAACGAATTGTTCGGGCTGAATATTGCGGATCTTGCCGGCGGCCCCCACTCATTGGAGTCCGCGGGCGACCACGCTCAAGACCAACAGGTTCAGGACGCCTAGTCGCCCCCACCCGGGCTGACTTCGCAAAGACTATAACGACACGACCCATCCCGTTTCAATCGGGGTCGGACGAAAGGATTCACATGACGGCCACAGACCACACACCCGGTGCACACGAACAACCCGTGCGTAGCGAACGCCCCGTAGGCAAAAAAGCCACCCCCGCCAAAACGTCCTTGGTGCTGGGCAGCCGTGGCAGCCCGCTCGCGTTGGCGCAGGCCCACATGGTCAAAGGCTGGCTCGAAGGCGCACACCCCGGTCTCACCGTGACGCTTGAAATCATCAAGACCTCAGGTGATACCGACCAAGGTACGGCACTGGATGCCTTCCCCGCCCTCGGGGTTTTCGTGAAGGAGATTCAGGCCGCGCTGCTTGATGGACGTATCGACGCCGCCGTCCATTCGCTGAAGGACGTGCCCGAAGATCAACCCGAAGAGTTGTTGCTGGCGGCCTACCCGCCGCGTGAAGATGCACGCGATGTGTTCCTCTCCAAGGGCGCGAAGAATGGCGTGAAGTTCGCCGATCTGCCGCACGGCGCGAAAGTGGGCACGGGTTCGCCGCGCCGCATTTTGCAGTTCCGCGCGTTGCGTCCCGATTTACAGTTCGTGCCCTTGCGCGGTAATGTGGATACCCGGATCGCCAAATTGGAAGCCGGTGAGGTCGATGGGATCGTTCTCGCCGCAGCGGGTCTCCGTCGCTTGGGCCGCACCGAGGTGATCACCCACAGTTTCTCGTTCTCCGAGTCGATCCCGGCCATCGGTCAGGCGGCTCTGGGCCTTGAATGCCGCGCCAATGACGCGGGCACTATTGCGTTGCTCGAAGTGTTGAACGACCCTGATACCGCCGAGGCCGTTGAACTGGAACGCCAGTTTATGCAGGCCGTTGGTGGGGGATGCAAAGTGCCGATGGCCGCCCACGCCTACCCTTACGGCGATGGCTATCGCTTTCTTGCCGTGATGGGCGACGCCAAAACGGGTGGACAGATCCGCATGGAACGCGTACTCGACCCCGAGTATGCCGAAGAAGATGTCGACGAACTCGCCGAAGAAATGCTGGCGGCTTGCCGCGCCAAGGGATTGCCCACACCGCGCGGCGATTAGTCGCGCGCGATTGGACCCACAGACACGCCCATGATCAGCGTCCTCAATACTCGGCCGGTTGCGGCAGTCGCGGGCCAGGACGTTGCCGCGCCTTCCGACACCCCGTCAGCACTTGATCAGGCGTTGACTCAAGCAGGGTTTTTGCCGCTCTCGGTTCCGTTAGTAGAACTAGCCCTCCTCCATGAAGCGCTGGACGTGCTAGAGAAACTCTCCGACCGGCATTACGATGGCATCTTGCTGTCCTCTCCGAACTTATTGCCGTTGCTTCATGCCGCCGGGCGCACCGTGCCAGCGGCATGGCGGGCTAAGCCTTGGTATTTGATTGGCCCGCGCGCCCGCGCCGAGGTTGAAGCACTCGGCGTTCAGGTCGCGTTCGTCCCCTCCTCGGAAGCCTCTCTCGAAGGCTTTTTGCGGGAGATCAAGACGCAAGACCATTTGCGTTTGATTCATCCCTGCTCGACCAAGACACGCTTGGAGCCCTCCTTGTTTACCCACAAGGGGATCGATGTGCATAACATGGCCGTGTACGAGCCGCGCCGCCCCGCCGGTGTTGAGACAGCCTTGAATGCGGCGTGGCCCCAGCTCAGCCCGCACGGCGCGGTGCTGTTCGCCTCCGGCTCGGCAGTCCATCACCTGTTCGAGGCCGCACCCAAACTCGGGCGCACACTTGGCGAGCCCGATGGTCCCGTGCCGGTGTCCATCGGTGCGAGTACCAGCCGCGCCTTGCGTATGTATAGCGTCGATCGCCACGAGCCACGGATTCACGAAGCCCCCACGGCCGATACCGCAGGGTTTCTGGCCGTTCTCAAACAACTATTTCCGGAACAATCTCCATGACACAGACTACTACGAATACTCAACGTCACGATCGCGCCCGCGCCGTCATCCCCGGCGGCGTGAACTCGCCGGTTCGCGCCTTTAAATCGGTCGGCGGGTCGCCCGTGTTCATCGACTCGGCTCGTGGCCCCTTCCTGAAGGATGTCGATGGCCGTGAATACATCGACTTCGTGCTCTCGTGGGGCCCGATGATCCTCGGACACGCGCACCCCGCCGTGGTGGCCGCCGTGCAAAAGGCCGCCGAAAAAGGCCTGAGCTTTGGCGCGAGCACCGAAGGTGAGTCCGAAATCGCGGAACGCATTTGTGGCATTCTCCCCTCTGTCGAAAAAGTGCGCCTCGTATGCTCCGGTACCGAGGCCACGATGTCGGCCGTGCGCCTGGCGCGCGGGTACACGGGCCGTGAGAAGATCATCAAGTTCCGTGGGTGCTATCACGGCCATGGCGATAGCTTTTTAGTGCAGGCCGGTTCGGGAGCCTTAACGTTCGGCAACCCCAGCAGCCCCGGCGTCACGCGCGGTGCGGCACAAGACACGCTCATCGCCGAGTTCAACGACCTCGAGTCGGTCAAAAAACTGTTCGCCGAAAACCCGGATACCATTGCCGCCATCATCGTTGAGCCTGTGGTGGGCAATATGGGCGTGCTCATACCTGAGCCGGGTTTCTTGCAAGGTTTGCGCGCGTTGTGTGACGGCAAGAACACTTTGCTCATCCTCGACGAGGTGATGACGGGCTTTCGTTTGTCGCTCCAAGGCGCGCAGGGCTTGTATGGTATTTCGCCCGACCTCACCACCATGGGTAAAGTCGTGGGCGGCGGCCTGCCGCTGGCGGCCTACGGCGGTCGCGCCGACATCATGAACATGCTCAGCCCCGAAGGCCCTGTCTATCAGGCCGGTACGCTCTCGGGGAATCCCTTGGCTGTTGCCGCGGGTTTGGCCACGTTGAATGAAATCGCCACACCAGGTTTTTACGACGGGTTGGAAAATTTGGGGGTTGTGTGGGAGGCCGACCTGCGCGCGGCCTTCGCGGCCTCCCCGGTACCGGTGACGATCAACCGGGTGGGGTCTATGCTCACGGTGTTCTTTAGCGGCGCCTCGAACACTCCCGTGCGCGATTATGACTCTGCTGTAGCGTGTGA
>JBIIWL010000198.1:0-4100 GCA_044338885.1 Fibrobacteria bacterium | reverse complement strand
TCGAAATACGATGTACCCGTGGTCCCGGAGGAATCAGGCACTATGAACAGTTTACCAGCGCTACCCATCGATCCCGATATGGTAAGGCCTTTCCACGGGGCTACACTGGCAGAGATGTCACCACGAATCGATGTTTGAGTCACCCAGGTTGAGCCTGACACTTGAACGTCACCAGGCCCCTCAAAGCGAGGGACGGGCTGAATCTCCGGCGTGTAGTAGGTTGGCGCGCAACCGCTTAAAACCAACGTATTCGCTAAGGCAAGTGCCACAATAGTGTACACACCGATATGCATGCCGTAATACTATCAATTTGAATTCAGGTTCTGAATGAAACCCATGCTAGGCGGCCCCATCCGCCGCCCCATACATGACAAGGCCTTGACCAAAACAACCTCGTAACACGAAATACCCCAAAACAAAAAACCCCGGTTGCCCAGGGTTCTTTGATCAATCATGTTGAGTGCCTCCCACAATGAGAGGACTAACTGAAGGGGACGATTATTCCGCGGCCGGAGCCTCGGGCTCCGCCTTGGTGATGTCGACCTTCTTCTTGGCGGCCGGCTTTTTGGCCGTCGTCGCCTTGACAGGCTTCTTGGCGGCACGACGCGGGGTAACTTCGTCTTCGACCAAGGTGATCAAAGCCATTTCGGAGTTGTCGCCCTTGCGATTTTCCGACACCTTGAGAATGCGGGTGTAGCCGCCGGCACGGGCCGCATAACGCGGGCCGAGGTCGGTGAACAGACCTTGCAACACTTCGGAGTCGTGAATGAACTTCGCGGCTTGGCGGCGCGCGGAGAGGTCACCCTTTTTCGCGTAAGTGATCAAACGGTCGACGAGGCCACGAACAACTTTGGCCTTGGGAACCGTCGTGATGACCTTGCGCTCCATCTGCACAGAGCTCATGCCCTGGCGGAGGATGGAGGTGGCGAGGTTGCTGAGCATGGCGTTACGGTGTTCCGAACGCATTCCCAGCTTCTTGGTTTTGACTCCGTGTCTCATAGTCTCTCTTCCTTAAAATTCTGTTGCAAAGAAAACCGCCCCCGTCCCGTTGGGATCAGTAGAGGCGGATAATCATTCGCGCTTACTGATCGTCGCCGAGGTAGAAGTCCACGTCCATGCCGAAACGGAGACCCATGTTGGTCAACACTTCGTTCAACTCGACGAGAGACTTACGCCCGAAATTCTTGTACTTGAGCATCTCGGCTTCTTGGTTACGAACCAAGTCGGCGAGCGTATGAATGTTGGCGCAACGCAGGCAGTTGCTGGAGCGGACGGAGAGCTCAAGCTCATCCACGCGCATCTTCAGGAGCTGCTTAACGCGATCGCGTTCTTCATCCTTGACGGTTTCATCAGCGGTCTCAAGGTCACCCTCGAAGTTGATGAGCATTTCAACGTGATCGACGAGGAGCTTCGAAGCATACGCCAGCGCGTCTTCGGGCTCGATGCTGCCGTCGGTCCAGATTTCCATCTCAAGACGGTTGAAGTCAGTGCGCTGACCCACGCGGGTGTCGGACACTTCGTAAGCAACCTTCGACACGGGGCTGAAGTCGGCGTCGATGGGAATCACACCGATCGGGTCGTCTTCGCGCTTGAGGTCTTCGGCGGACACGTAACCGCGGCCGTCAGAGACGCGCATTTCCACAGACAAGTTGCCACCCTTGGCGAGCGTCGCAATATGCAGCTCAGGGTTCAAAATCTTGACCAGGGGATTGCCTTCAATGTGCTCGGCGCGAATGACGCCTTCACCAGACACGTCGATGCGAATCGTCGCATCTTCGTCGGAGAGGAGCTTAACACGAAGCTTCTTGAGGTTGAGAATGATTTCCGCAACGTCTTCCTTCACGCCTTCGAGCGTGGAGAACTCGTGGCTTGCGCCTTCGAAACGGGCGGATACCACGGCGGCACCCTGAAGGCTCGAAAGCAAAACGCGACGAAGTGCGTTGCCGAGGGTCACGCCCCAGCCGCGCTCAAGCGGTTCCACCACGAACTTGCCGTACTTGGCTTCGCCTTTTTCCTTCACGATGCCCTTGGGCATGTGCAGCGCTTTCCATTTCATCTGCTCGATCCTCTCTGTCCCACAACACCTAGGTTGAGGGATCTAGACCCCCGCCACGGCGGAGGTAACCCCCGCATCCGCGGGGGCATGGTTTTTTTAAACGCGACGACGCTTCTTGGGACGGCAGCCGTTGTGGGGCACGCCGGTCACATCACGGATGGACAAGATGTCCATGCCGGCGGCCTTAAGCGCGCGAACAGCGGATTCACGACCGGCACCAGCGCCTTTAACGCGAACTTCCAGCTTACGCATACCCATTTCATAAGCCACAGTTGCGGCGGCTTCAGCGGCAACCTGGGCGGCAAAGGGAGTGCTCTTACGCGAACCCTTAAAGCCGGCTTTACCAGGCGAACCCCAAGCTACGACATTACCACGGGCATCGCTGATCGACACGATCGTGTTATTGAACGTAGCGCGAACCGTGCAAAGACCTTGAAGGTCGGCTTTACGCTTGCCCTTCTTGGCCTTAACGGCTTTCGCGTCGCCTTCCTTAGCGGAAGACTCGGACTCAGCGGCAGCCGCTTTGGGCTTCTCGGCCTTTTCGGCCTTCTCAACGGTCTCTTCAGACATGCGAACCTCTGCTACTTCTTCTTGTTGGCGATGGTCTTGCGCGGGCCCTTGCGGGTACGGGCGTTAGTCTTCGTGCGCTGGCCGCGGACGGGCAAGCCCTTGCGATGACGCAAGCCGCGGTAGCAGCCGATGTCAACGAGACGCTTGATGTTAATCGAAACCTGAGCGCGCAAGTCACCTTCGACTTGATAACCTGATTCGATAACGCGACGCAGCTTACCAATCTCTTCGTCGGTCAGATCGCCAGCCTTTTTGGCAGGGTCAATCGCGGCCTTCTTAAGAATGGCAGTAGCGCTCACACGGCCAATGCCGTAGATGTAAGTGAGAGCGATTTCGCTCCGCTTGTTGTTCGGAATGTCGACGCCGGAAATGCGGGCCATGTTCTACTCCTAACCCTGCCGCTGCTTGTGGCGGGGGTTCTTCTTGCAAATGATTCGCACCACGCCTTTACGGCGCACTACCTTGCAGCTTTCGCAGCGCGGCTTAACAGATGCTCTGACTTTCATAACTCCCTAACCCCTTGTCATTTATGACGATAGGTGATGCGACCCCGAGTCAGATCGTAGGGGGACAATTCTAGCAAAACACGGTCGTTTGGTAAAATGCGAATGTAATTTTTCCGCATTTTTCCGCTGATGTGCGCTAAAATGACATGGCCATTGTCTAGCTCAACCTTGAACATTGCGTTCGGAAGCGCTTCGACGACCCGCCCTTCGACCTGAATCCCGTCCTGTTTGGACACTAGAAACCTTTTCTTCCGCGAATTTTGCCGCGGCGCAGGAACCCGTCATAATGCTGGTTTTCCAGATGCGTCTGTAATTGCCGCAGGGTATCCAATGAGACACCCACCGCAATCAGCACGGAAGTTCCGCCGATGTAAAACGTCATGTTAAGCGCTTCTTTCAGGTGGAGTGGCACCACACTGATCAGAGCGAGGAAAATCGCGCCAGGAAGGACGACGCGGGTCAAAATTTGATCGATGAATTCGGCGGTCTTGCGGCCGGGGCGAACTCCAGGAATGAAACCGCCGGACTTTTTAAGGTTTTCGGCAATATCCTTCGGATTGTAAATGATCGCCGTATAGAAGTAGGCGAAGAAGATGATCATGAGCGCGAAGGTCAGAGAATAGACCCAATGGCCGGGCAAGAAGGCTGCACCAAAGGTTTGCGCAGGTGCCCAGTTCGGCATCCAGGTGGCAATCTGCATGGGAACGAACAGGATCGCCGAGGCGAAAATCACAGGCATGACGCCGGCTGTATTCACCTTGAAGGGCAAGAAGCTGTTGGCGCCGCCCATGACCTTACGACCCACAACGCGCTTGGGACTCTGCAGCGGGATGCGGCGTGTACCCTGATCGACGAAGATGATGAACACGATGACCGCGAGGACGAGAGCGAGAATCGCGGCAAGCATAGGAATGCTGCGCTCACCAGAAAACACTAGCTCCGCTTCGCTAAATACGGCACGCGGCATT
>JBIIWL010000197.1:0-4111 GCA_044338885.1 Fibrobacteria bacterium | reverse complement strand
CGACTTCCGACTATTTTATGCCATATGTTCCTCCCCGACAAACCGATCTCGACGCGTAGCCCGGTTCTGCTTGATGCAGAGCGATCCGTACTTGTGGTCGTCGACTTACAAGAGGGATTCGCGAAGGCGATTGCAGACCTCGACGCCGTGGCGGCCCGCACGGCGATCCTTGTTAAAACGGCCGGTCGCCTCGGCGTGCCCGTGCTGGTCACCGAACAGTACCCTCAAGCGCTGGGTGCGACCCTCTCCCCCGTCGCCGATGCACTGCCACCGGGCAGCCCGGTGATCGAGAAGATCGCCTTTAGCGCCTGCGACGTATCGGCGTGGGTCACCGCGCAGCGCCAGCTGGCGCGCGAGGGCCGCGATCAGTTCATCCTCTGCGGCGTTGAGACGCACGTCTGTGTGCTACAGACTGCGCTCGACCTCGCGCACAACCCGGACGCGGTGGTACACGTCGTGGAAGATGCCGTCTCGTCTCGCAAAGCGACCGACAAAGCGGCCGCGCTGCGCCGCCTCGAATCAAACGGTGTTCAAACCGTGACGGCTGAAATGGTCGTGTTTGAATGGCTCCGCAAGGCGGGAACAGAAGACTTTAAAGACATACAGAGGCTGGTGAAATAAAGGGACGGTGGACGGTAGTCGGTAGACGGTGGCAACAAAAAGCCTCAAGGCAAACCCAAGCGCATTGTGAACCTATCGGCCTAAATATTTTCCACCGTCTACCGACTACCGTCCACCGTCTTGTTCCCTAGTCCTCATCCTCATCATCTTCGATGGGCTCGAACTTGATGCCGCTGAGGTCTCCCCCACGCTCATCGACGCGCTTTTTGAGGCGGTGGAATTCATCGAGACGCACATGAAAGCCTTTGGCGTCGTCATCAGTGATGCCGTTCTCGATTAAAAACTCGCAGACTTCGATGGCCTTGACGAGGTTCTTTTGGTTTTGATGATAGGTGATCAAGGCCTTGCATTGCACAGCCACGAACTTCGGGTTGTACCCGTAAGTGGCCAACGTATCGCGCAAAAACTCGAGGGCGAACTGCGTGAGCACGTCCTTCTTCATGCGCGACTTGCTTTCCTTGATCTTGAAGGTCAGCTGGTCTAAAAACTCGTGGGCGCCTTCCACCTTCTCGAAAAACTCGAGCGGGGTCTTTTGCCAGATTCTGAAATCGTTCAACACGTCCTGGTCGTCATCCCGTAAACGGGTGAGCAACAGCTCGAGGACGGCTTTGTTGGCAACGGGGCGTGGGGGCGTTTTGAGCGTCATGAGTCTGCGGCAAGGTACTTCAGCCCGGCGGTGGAGGCAACCGGGGAGCCCCACCCTCAAAACAACTGCCTCAGAGGGCTGCGATCCATGATTCGGTCGCCTACGACGTTCCAATTTCCATCTGATCCCAATTTCTGTTGCTTTTATGGATAATTCGTTAACCTCAGGCGACCTCATTCATGCCAAATGACATGCTTTTGAACCTCATGAACTACCTTTACCATCCTCATGTTTTTAGACGAAACGACCATCGAGGTCATAGCGGGCAAAGGCGGCGACGGAATGGTTTCATTCCGCCACGAGAAGTACGTGCCCATGGGCGGTCCTTCTGGTGGAAACGGCGGCCGTGGCGGACACGTCATTTTTGTGGCCAGCAAAGACCGCCATACCCTGTATGATATCGGCCAAAGCCGTGTCTTTAAGGCCGAACACGGCGAAAAAGGCGGCACGGGCGATTGCACGGGCCGAAGCGGCGTGGACCAAGTTCTGCTGCTCCCCGTGGGGACTTTGGTCAAAGATGCGGATACCGGCGAGGTGCTCGCCGATCTCAAAAAAAACAAGCAAGAAGTGATCATCGCCGAAGGCGGTCGCGGCGGAGCCGGTAATACGGCGTTTAAGAGCTCGCGGAACCAAGCCCCGCGCCAGTTCACCCCCGGTGCTCCCGGTGGGCGTCGCCGCCTCTCGCTTGAGCTCAAGCTTTTGGCCGACTGCGGTTTGGTTGGTTTCCCCAACGCGGGAAAAAGCTCACTCATCCGCAGCGTGTCCTCAGCCACACCTAAGGTTGCCGACTACCCCTTCACCACGATCAAACCCGCCCTCGGCGTGGTCAGCGTGGGAGCCGGGGCTAGCTTTGTGCTCGTGGACATTCCTGGTTTGATCGAAGGCGCCGCCGAAGGCAAAGGCCTGGGCCACCGCTTTTTGCGCCACATCGAACGCACACGGTGCTTGGTGTTCACCATCGACGCGTCTGAAAAAGACCCGTATGCCCAGTACAAAGTGCTGCGCAAAGAGCTCGGTAAATTCCATGAGTTGCTTTTGGATAAACCCAAAATCATCGTGCTCACCAAGAATGACCTTGGGTCGTTTGACGTGGACAAGCGCTTTAAAAAAGAAAAGTGCGCGGTCATTCAAACTTCGTCGATCAATGGTCTTGGGTTGAATGAGTTCAAGCGCGAAGCCTACACGTTGTCCCGCATCGGTAAAACCGTCGCGAACGACGGTTGGGGCACTCCCGAATAAGACTTTGGAGGGGGCACGTGGCCCCCATCCCTGTTCACAAGCGCTTTGTTATTGTCGAGATGAAACAAGGCCCTAGTCGCTCAATCGCCGGTTTAATGCCGAAAAATCAGACGATTGCATGGGTAAAATCCGCGCGATCGAATACATTGAGTGTTCTGTATACGTGCCTTGACGTGACCTCCCGGAAGGACCGGATCTCATGACGATGGTTAAGCCATCCTATAAGACCAAGACGTTGAACCTCGGCCTGCGATCGATCGCGATCAAGGTCTTTGTGATGGTGGCGTTGATGGCGGCGGCCAGCGGCTATGTGCTGTGGGGCAAGTGGCCCCTCTTCCGTGATTCCGATGCGCCGCGCGTGCTCTATGAGGTGCCGGCGAATATTTCAGCGGGTGCGCTGGTTGAAGACCTTCATCGCCAAAAATTGATTGCCTGGCCGTGGGCCTTGCGTATGGTGCTCAAGGCCACCGGGTGGGAAACGCAAATCCGGGCGGGGTACTACTACTTAGACTCGTACAATTCGGTGATGGACGTCGCCATTAAGCTGACCTCTGGTGAAATGGCGACGCGGGCGATGACGATTCCCGAAGGCAAAGCCAGCTGGGAAATTTTTGGCATCCTCAATAATTACTTCCCCCTCGACGAGGTTGTGTTCGATTCGCTTGTAAACTCGGCTGAATTTGCCGCCTCATTGGGCGTTGAATCGCCGACCTTGGAGGGCTACCTCTACCCGGATACCTACATCGTACCGTGGAAGCTCACCGAGCAAGATCTGCTCGCCATGTTGGTGAACCGCTTCCACGAGGTGGTGGAAGATTTCGAACTTAAAGACAACGCCTTTGTTCGCAAGCATGGTGTTCACGGCCTCGTGACCTTGGCGTCCATTGTGGAAAAAGAGGCTGCGGTGCGGCGTGAGCAACGGCGGATCGCTGGCGTGTTCCACAATCGGTTGCGTAAAGGCTGGTCGCTGGGCGCAGACCCGACCGTGCGCTTTGCCGTGCGTAAAATGACCGCAACCCTCCGCAAGGACGACCTCGCCGTCAACTCGCCGTATAATACCCGCCGGTTTATCGGTTTGCCGCCGGGCCCTATTTGCAGCCCCGGCGAGGCGGCCCTGCGGGCCACGCTCAACCCCGAGACGACTCGCATGATGTTCTTCGTGGCCAAAGATGACGGCTCACGCGAACATTTTTTCACAGAGACTTACGCGGACCACATCAAGTACAAAGACATCGCGGCTGAAAATCGGGCCCGTATGAAAGAGCTCGCGGCCCTGCGCGCTGACTCGCTCGCCACCCCACCGGCCGGTGCCGACACCGCCTCGTCACCCTCGGATAAAACCGCTCCGTCACCAGACGAGGCCACCCCTAAGGGTGAAACCAAACTGCAAGAGGCCAAAGAACCGGCACGCCCGGTGATCCGCGCCCGCGACCCGAAAGCCCTCGACACTGCCGCCGTGCGTCGGCCTTAATTAAGGATCGGTTAGAGGTATAAGCGGTGTTTGTATGGCGCGCAAAAACGTCATTGAGAGCGTAGAATGAGAAGGAACCGGGCGTGCGATCTTGCCCCCGGTCGACCCACATTCCCCCACCATCGGCAGTGAGC
>JBIIWL010000195.1:0-4145 GCA_044338885.1 Fibrobacteria bacterium | reverse complement strand
ATGATGGGCGTCTTCCCTGCGTCGAATCCCGCCAATGAGGCCTCGATGGTCGTGTATGAGTTGCGGGTGTCGGTTCATTCAATTTATGATCAACCATCCCGCTCATCCACCCAATTTACGTTTGTGGTCGGTTTGGTTTCCGAGTTCAACCTGATATTCGCAACAAAAAAGCCCCGGTTTCCCGGGGCTTTTTTGTTGAGCTCGTCGTTCGAAAGCGTTACGCCGCGGCAGGTGCGGTGGTCAGCTCTTCGCCTGACTTTGTCACAAACACGCGGAACTCGTCGATGTTCGCCTCGTCGTCTTCCAGCAATTGGATGCGCGACTTGTGGGTCGTCTCCAAATACTTGAACACCTTGGCGCGGTCATCGGTGAGCAGTTCGATCATGTGCGGGTTAAGCGCCAGCGAAATATCGGGCGTGCCCTTTTTCGCGCGGTGACGACGCAACCAACGATCGATCTGCGCCAATACCAGTTCGCGCGAGGGCGTATAGCCCGCGCCATGGCAGGTGGGGCAGGTATTGGTCTGTTCCGACACGGCATCGGGGCGAATACGCTTGCGCGTGATCTCCATAAGGCCGAACTGCGACAGCGGAGCGAACGAAATGGGGGCGGAGTCCTGGCGGATGGCCTTTTTGAACTCGCGCGTCACCGCTTCCTTGTCTTCTTCGCTGTCCATGTCGATAAAGTCGATCACCAAAAGGCCGCCCATATCGCGGAGGCGCATTTGTTTGGCGACTTCCCACGCGGCATCCAGGTTGGTCTCTAAGATGTTCTTACCCTGATCGCGGCCGCGCACCTTACCACCGGTATTGACGTCAATGGCGGTCAGCGCTTCAGTTTTGTCGATCAGCAAATAGCCGCCGCGCTTGAGGGGCACGCGGCGGTGGAAGTTCTTCTCGAGTTCTTCTTCGATGCCGAAATGGTCGAACAGTGATTCTTCGCCGGTGTACAGCTTGACCTTGCCCACCTTGTCGGGGGACAGAATCTTCAGGTTACCGACAACCGTGGCGCATTCGGTGCGGTCGTCGATCCAGACGGCATCCACATCGTCCGAGAAGTAATCGCGGATGGTGGTATCGGAGGTGTCGCTCTCTTTGTGCACGAGCGCGGGCGCCGGCAAGCTACCGGCGGCCTGCTTGCAGGCTTCCCACTTCGCTTCAAGGATTTTCATTTGCTTGGCGAATTCGCCTTCGGTCTCGTTGAGGCCGTTGGTGCGGACGATGTAACCGCACTCGGGCGACTTCAGTTCGCGGATCATGCGCTTGAGGGCACGGCGCTGCTGGGGGTCGCGGGCCTTTTTGCTCACGCCGATAAAGTCGGAACCCGGCATGCAGACCAAGAACGGCCCGGCGAATGACAGATGGGTGGTGAGGCGCGGACCCTTGGTGCCGATCGGCTCCTTGGTGATCTGCACGAGCACTTCTTGGCCGACCTTTAACAGCTGATCGATCGGCTTGCCAGCGGTGTCTTCTTCGCGGCGCGGGGCGCGCGCGCGGTTTTCTTCTTCATCGTCGTCGTCGTTCATCGAGTCTTCGAGGAGCGAGCGGCTTTCCACGTCTTCGACGTGTAAAAAGCCGGCCTTTTCTAAACCGATGTCGACAAATGCGGCCTGAAGGCCGGGGAGAACGGCGTTGACAACGCCTTTAAAGACGTCGCCGATGATCCGGGTGGAGTCGGGGCGTTCGTAAAAAACTTCGCTAAGCCGACCGTCCTCCAAAATGGCAATGCGCTTCTCGTAGGGGCGTACGTTGATCAGGATCTCGCGCTTTGAGCGCGAGTTCCCGCGATGATGGGAATGTCCCATGAGTGGTAACCTCGAATTCTTTGAAATAGTGGCCCTCTTTCGGTTTCGAAAGCTCGAAGAAGAGGGTGTTTAGATAGGTCCAAATGAAAAGCATGTTTCACGCCCGTTTCCCAAAAAATTGGGAAAATCGGTGAAAATTGTGATAACTGGAGGAGAAAGTAACAACAATGGCCCCGGAGGGGTAAGGGGAAGGGGGAAGTTGGGGCTCTAGGGTCGGAAGTCGGACGTCGGAGGTCGGACGGAAAACAGACCAAGAAATCCCTTCATCTAACCATAGCCAGCCGCAAAGAGAGGTTTACAGGGAAACTAACCCCCATCAAGCCTGTCCTTGGGAGTTTGCTTTTTTGCGTTCCTTAAGACATCCGACGTTCGACGTCCGACTCTTTAAAACCTCATCGTAAACTCGCCGTGCAGCGCCACTTCGTGGGTGTATTCGTTGCTCGCGGTGTGGAACTTTTGCTCGTAGATGTACTCGCCCCAGAATTTGGCGTCGACGTTGTTGGTGAAGTTGTAGGTCGCCTCGGGGCGGACCTTGGCGTTGACCTGGTCGGTTTCGCGGTAGGAGACGCCGTTTTGGGTCACCTCGGTGCGGGAGTAGTTGCAGGCACTATTGAGTGAGAGTTGCAAGTTGTTTTTGAGGCGGATGTAGTAGCGCCAGAACTGGACGCCCTTTTGGGTTTCGACCTGCCACGAGATCACCGGTTCGACGCCGGCGGCGAGGGTGCGCTTGGGGGCGGTCTTTGAAGGGTCGCGGTAGTAGGCCGAACGGAGTTGTTCGTCGTCCCCGAGGTAAGTGAGGGGGCGTAGCTGGATGGTGCCGCCGTCTTTGCCGTATTGGAATTCGGTTTCGTACGAGGTGTTGAAGGAAATCTCGACGCGCACGTCTTGGTTGGTGACGCCGGTGAGGCGCATCAGCGGTGCGAAGCGGTGCGAGAAAATGTCCACGTCGGGTGCGGGGTTGAAGAGGCTGGTGCGCGATTCTTCGCGGTAGTTGTAGCTGGTGGTCGCGGTGAGCGACTTGAGGTGTTTGCCGGCAAACGGGACGCGCGCGGCGAAGTCGGCGAAGCTGCCGGCGATGGAGAGCTCGGGCCACACGACCGTGGTGTCGGAGGCCTGGAAGAAGCGGTAAAGGGTGTACTGCTTGGTGTACTTCACGCCGGCGGTGAGGTCGAGGTTGATCTTGGGCACCGTAAAGCCGTTTTGCAGATCGACCGACCGGTTGACCACGTGGTTCATGGAGGTTTGGCCGAGGGCGGGATCGGGTTCGGTGAGGTAGTCGAAGAAGCGTGGGTTGGGCACGCCTTCAAAGACGGTGCCCATGCTTGCGGGGTCATAGACGAAGCCGAACTGGTAAGCGAGCAAGTTGCCATACCCGATGTTCTTGTCGTGCAAGTAGTCGTAGGTAAAGGCTTCGCCGTTGTATTTGTTCGACACGGTGTAGGTGATGTCGAAGGGGCGCACGCGCCACGCATCGAGACCTTTGCGTGCCACTTCGCTCGGCTTTTCGAGGAAGGCTACGGTTTTACCGATGCTTTCAAGCAAGGTCATGGGGTTGGCGCCCGCGGTGAGGCGGATTTCATGATCTGCATTGGCGGCAAAGTGCGCGGGCTTGAGCGATCCGCCGATGCCGCCCTCTTGGGTGTTGTTCCACGTGTGGCGGTACCCCGAGTTGAAGGCCGCGCCGGTGCTGAGCCACGTGAGCGGGTCAACTTTGAAGTCGGTGTTGAAACTTTGCGTGCGGTTGCGCTCGCGGGCGAGGATACCGTACTCGTCGCCCCGACGCGTGGTGTCGATGTAACCGCCGGCGCCGGGAGCAAAGTAACCGCCCGCGCCTTGGCGCTCGTCATCGAAGGCGAAGATGAGGCCGCTGGCCATGGTGCCGCCGCAGCGCGAGGAGAAGAAGGCCTCGCGTGCAAAGCACGCGTGTTCGTCGTCGAAGTCTCGATTCACGTCGATGCGGTAGCCCATGTTGATGAGCGAGATCGGCCGCCAGCTCATGTCGAAACCGTGCGAGAGGTCGACATTGTACCGCACGGGTTGGTCAGGGATCACCTCAAATTCATCGCGGGGCTTGGTCACGTCATACGTACGCACGAAGGAGTAATCGGCCAACACCAAGTTCACCTTATCGGGCAGAGGCGAGATGCCTAAGGCAGACACGAAGTTGGGGACGAACTTATTCTCACGCGCAAAGTTGAGAGGCTTCCACTCCGGAGATTTTTTGGGCGACAGGTTGTAGGTCAGGCGATACTTGTAATCGTTGGTGCGCGAGTCGCGGTAGTACTCCGTGCGCTCGCTGAAGGCCTGTCGGTATTCCATACCGGGGCGTTCGAAGAACGCG
>JBIIWL010000193.1:0-4182 GCA_044338885.1 Fibrobacteria bacterium | reverse complement strand
CTCACGCGCAAAGTTGAGAGGCTTCCACTCCGGGGATTTTTTGGGCGACAGGTTGTAGGTCAGGCGATACTTGTAATCGTTGGTGCGCGAGTCGCGGTAGTACTCCGTGCGCTCGCTGAAGGCCTGTCGGTATTCCATACCGGGGCGTTCGAAGAACGCGCGCGTGAAAAAGTTTTCAGACACCATGTTTTTACGGTAGCTGACCGAGAAGCGCTGTTCGTAGGTGGCGGTCTGATACACGCGCGCGTAGCGGTTGTCGATATCGGCCAAGCTGTCTTCGGGGTTGTGGATCGAGGAGAGCTTGCGATCCATAAGGTCGCGGGTAATGTCGATTAAGCCGGTTCCGTAAAGCCGAAGGTCGGATTGAGGGCGGGAGAACGGTCGGTCGAGTGCGCCGCGCCAGGTGAAGGTCATGGGTAAGCTGACGCCCCATTCGTCGGGCAAAAATTTGTTGGCGAAAATCGAAAGGTTGGCGGTGTAGTCGACCTTGGTAACGGCGGTGGAGGGCGCGGGCTTACTCTGGCTCATGGTGGCGAAGTTGCCGTTGGTGTACTGCAGGTTGCCCGACACGTTCACAAAGTCGGCGAACTCCAGTTGAATCTGGCTGCGGATCGCCGTGCCGGCCGCTTTATCCACGCCTTCGAGGCGTAAATCGTTCACCCAAATCTCACCGTTCTGTCGCGTGGTCGCGCCCGAATCGACGTAGATCACCAGGCGCATCCAGTCAATGGCACCGAGGTTTGGGTTACCGGCAATGGTCAACGTGAGCGACGAATCACCGCGGCCTTCGTGGAAGGCCTTTTGACTCACCGAACGGCCGGTGAAGGCGCGGTACAGTGGATCGTTCTTGAGGCCGGTCAGATCGGCGATCCGCACGGTGAATGAGTTGCGCCGCCACAGTGCGTCGTGAGTCGGGTCGAGGTCGGCGGTGCTGTCGATGTGCAACCGCACTTCGTAATAGTCCTTCGAATCGCGGTTGCCTTGGTCGCGGCCGAGGCGCAATCCAAAACTCACCTTGCCCTGGCTAGGGTTTACACCGGCCGCCCAAGTTGAATCGCCGTGAACCTCAAGGCTGAGGCGGTCGTAGCGCGTGAAATCTTTTTTGTCGCTGGAGAGCACGCGGGTAGCGTGAACGACTTCGCCGGGGTGGAGGTTTTCGTAACGGAGGACCAAGGCGCGTTCGGGCAAGGGTTCGCCGGTGCGGGTGTCGCGTTCTTGCGGGGTGTTCGGTGAGGGCCGATAGCCGCGCTCTTCTTGGCGGTTCACGACATCCACGCGCAAAGCATTGCTGTCGCGCACCGAGGGCGGCGTGCTGATGTACACCGAATCACCCAAATCGCCGCTTCCGAAACGATTCCCATCCACCTCAAACGCGGTGTTGCGGCCTCCCTCTTCCCAGTTGTTGCCGCCTACGCTCACACGTGCCAATTGCACCGTGGTGTGCGCCACGCGCGGGGGAAGCTTACCGATCCACATGCGTAAAAACTGGCCGTTGGCCAAGAGGCTGGCTTCGGTCTCTGTGTTGCTCGGGTCGATGCGCATGCCCCCGCCGTAGAGCGGGATGCGGTACTTGCGCCAGCCGTTGCGCATTTCTTCGCAGTAAAAACGCGACGTGCACGCCGAGTCGAGTGGCATGGAGTACCGCAGGTAACGGCTTAAAGTATCGAGAATACCGTTGCGGCTGATGTCTTCGCTATCGTAGGTGATGCCCCCGGTGCCTTTGTTGTTGCCTTCAGTTCCGTTGACTGAGGACGGCTGAACAGTTGCCCCGGGAATGGGGGCGAGCCAATCGTCCAAGCCTTTGTCATTGTCCGCACTAACCGGAATCGCGTAACAGAATGGCTTACACTCCCAGCGTACCCCAGTCTCGCCTCCTGAGATGCTTTGAATGCCATCAAGGCCCGCATCGAGCGTATTGACGTAATTACCGCTGCGTTCGTCGACTTCCGATTGCAAAATGCCGTCGGGCTTGCCGCTATTGATGCCGGGGATGCTGATGTCTTCAGACAATCGGCCGAGGTCGATGTTCAGAGTGCCTTCACGGCCCTGGACCACAACCTCCAACGTGCGCTTCCGGCTATGGTTGGATAACCCCTGCGGGAAGGCCCGCATGATACCCGCCCACGAGTTGCCTTCGAGGTTGTCGTTGGGTTGGAAGTTGAGCCTCAAAATGGTTTGCTCACGGCTGTTGGTATAGCTGTTACCGGTGTTGCCGTAGATCTGGTAATACTGTTCGGTAAAACTGCTGTGCCACACGAGGTCGCCTTGGTGGCGGTAGTCGAGGGTTTCGTCGGGGCGGCCGGCGTCGTCAAAGAGCGGCGGTGAGGCCTTGGTCCAGCTGAACAATGTGAGTGGTAGGCCGTTATTGCTCTGGCTCATGTCGAAGTTGTCGACGTGCGCGTTGTCGCGGGTGTTCGGGTTGTAAATACTGTGCGCGATTTCAAATTCGAAGTTGGCGCGCGAGCGTGCTTCGGTATGCACAAAGGGCACGAGGTTGACGAAGCGCGTCATCCATTGGGGTGTGCCGGCCAAACGCGTGTTCATGCCCATCAGCACGTGGCTGAAGGGCTCATAGCCGAGTTCAGGTTGCTTCTCGGTGGTGGTTTGGCTCTTGTAAAGTATGGTGGCGCCGATCAAGCTTTGATCGGAGAGGTTGTCGAGTTTGTACTCCATGCGCGTGCCCAGCAGCACTTTGTCTTGGATTTGGAAGGGCGGGTTACACTCGTACGAAATATCGAGTTCGGCGTTGGGGTCGCGCGCGCGCCCTGAGGTCAACGTGATTTGGCCGGTTTCGTACACCACCGAGTAGTCGACATCTTTGCGCAGGACGGTGGACCCGTTGAGTGTGATGCGCTCGGTATTGGGCGTGATGTCATAGCACTGTTGACCCGGCGCGGCAAAGGTGTTTTCGCGCACGTCAAAGCTGCTCTTACGCTGGCGGCCGAATACGATAAAGCGCGACACCGACGGGCCCGCCACCACGTCTTCAATCGTGTTGTCGTAGAGCCCGATTTCGGGACGAACCCGCTTCATCGGCGTGAGACAGTTCGTGGGGTCACCGTCGGTCGCCGTGTTGTTGCTGCGCACGCCGTTGGTCAAACAGGGGAGTACCAGGTAGCCCTGATCCAATTTGAAAATAAACGGGTTGTCGATGGCGAGCACGCCCTTTTGGTCGAACTTCTCAAGGCCTAAGCGGCGGACGTAGCTGATGGTGTCGCCAGGGGCTGTGGAACGTCCGTCGTTGTCCACTACGTTGAGGCGGAAGTTATCGCGATCTTGCGACGAGACACGGCCGATGTTGTAGACGTTGCGCCACATCAACGGGTCGAGTTCCGGGTTGTCTTGGTGGCTGCGCGAGTAAATCAACACCTTGTTGGTCTTGCTGCGGAACTGCTCCCCCAGCGCGACTTGCACCGGGTCGCCGTTCCAACGCACCGAGAGGGTGATATCGCGGTGACCGCCGGGTACGGTGAGCATGCGGAGCTCTTCGTCGTAGGTGTACTCGGTGGATTCCAATAGACGCCAACGGCCGATCACGCACACGGTGGGGGTGGGGGGCGAGGTGTTGGTGTAGGCGCAGGCCTGCGCCGAGTCAGCCGTGGAAACGTCCTCACCGGCGCTGAGCAGGCGAAAGACTTCCACCGGTCTGCGATTTTGGGCGCCGCGCGTATAGGCACTGATTTGCCCCGTCCAATTCGCGGCCGTACCATAGGCATCGCGATCAGCCAAGGAGAGGTAAAAGTGGCGGAAGAAATCGGCTTCTTTGTCTTCGATGGGGAATTCGCGGGCCTCTGTGCCGGCACCCAATTTTTGGCGCTCTTGTGAGCCTCCCTCTTGCGAGGCGATGGTTGTGACTTCGAGGTTGCCAAAGCGCATGCGCATCTTCAAACCGAACAACCCTTTGTGCTCTTCGGTGTAACCGGTGAGGTTGGTGCCCGTCAGCGTCAGCGAGGTATTGCCCGCTTCGATTTCTTGAATGACATCGTCTTCCAGCTCGTCGCCTTCGCCGCGGTAGCTGATTTTCATTTGGTCTTTGGTGTTGTCGCTCAGGCCTTCTTCACTGTTGATCTCAACGGTGATCAGTCGGCCGATCGTCCCTTTGACCACGAAGAGCGGTTGCTGGTCGAGCGTGAGGCTGGGGAACCAGCTGCTGGTATAGGGGACGCCTGTGCCGCTTTTGCG
>JBIIWL010000194.1:0-4182 GCA_044338885.1 Fibrobacteria bacterium | reverse complement strand
TAAATGGATTCTTTCGTTTTGCATGCTGATGGGTCGACTTGAATTTTTCACGGTCCTGGTTCTTTTCTCACCTGAACTGTGGAAGCGGTGACAAAAATTCAGTCATTTTTCGGCAGGTCGCTCTAGGTGGATCTGGTCGTGATATTCTAGGTGTTATGTGTGTGGTTTTAGTGCGGATTTGAGGGCCTCGAGGAGGGGCCGGTTATGCGCGCAGACAAAAAAATGAGTCTTGGTTCCCGTTTAAAAAACTGGCTGCTCGGTCGTGCCCTTGACCCTGCTGACCGCAGTGCGTTCCACAAACTCTCCCTTGTCGCGTTTTTCGCGTGGGTCGGATTGGGAGCCGACGGGTTGTCGAGCTCGGCCTACGGCCCCGAAGAAATGTTCCGATCCCTGGGCGAGCATCACCATCTCGCCATTCTGCTCGCCTTCGCGTCCGCCTTCACGGTTTTCCTCATTAGTGCGACGTACTCACAAGTGATCGAACTCTTCCCCAATGGCGGGGGTGGCTACGGTGTCTGCTCCAAGCTCTTATCGCCAAAAGCCGGACTTTTAGCCGGCTGCGCGTTGCTCATCGACTACGTGCTCACGATCGCCATCTCGCTGGCTAGCGCCGCGGATGCGCTCTTCAGTTTTTTACCGCCTGACTGGCAGCCTTACAAGCTGCACGCCGCCCTCGCCCTTCTCTTCGCGCTCACCATGATGAACGCACGAGGTGTGAAGGAAAGCGTCACCCCGCTTGTACCCGTCTTTTTGCTTTTCGTGTTTTCCCATGTGGCCGTGCTGCTCTACGGCATTGGCACGCACCTCCTCGATTTCCCGGTGCTCGCACAGGCAACCGTAGAAGATGCCAAACGCACTCACGAGAGTCTTGGAATTTTCGGCGCGCTCTTGCTGATGTTACGCGCCTTCTCAATGGGCGCCGGTACCTTCACCGGCATCGAGGCCGTCAGTAACGGTATCCCTATTTTACGCGAACCACGGGTCAAAACCGGCCGCCGCACCATGCTCTATATGGCCGCGTCCCTGGCCTTCATGGTCGTCACCCTGATGATCGCCTACGTGATGTTCCGGGTCGAGCATGTTCCGGGTAAAACCCTAAACGCGGTCTTATTCGAATCCATCACCGCCGGATGGAACCCCACGTTTGGAAGTGGAACGGTTTGGGTCCTCCTCTTCTCAGAGGCGGCACTTTTGTTTGTCGCCGCACAGGCCGGCTTCATGGACGGCCCTCGCGTCGCGGCGAATATGGCGCTTGACCGTTGGCTCCCCAACCGCTTCGCCTTGCTCTCCGATCGGCTCGTGAACCGAAACGGAATTCTCCTGATGGCCGCCGCCGCCGCCATCACGCTACTGCTTACAGGGGCCTCGGTGGGCACCTTAGTCGTGCTTTATTCAATCATGGTGTTCATGGATTTCGTGCTGGTGCATATCGGTATGGCACGCCATTGGCTTCAAGTCCGCGGCACTGAGCCTCGCTGGCGCCGCCGCTTGGCGGTTAACATCACCGGTCTGGCGGTGTGTTCTTTTATTCTCATCTCGGTCACCGCCCTGAAGTTCTTTGAAGGTGGCTGGGTCACGCTACTGGTGCTAGGAGTCTTGCTGAGCCTCGCCATCCTCGTCCGTAGACGCTACGCCGCTACCGAGAAAACGCTCATGCGTCTGAATACCTTGGTGCAGGCGACGCAAACTTCTGAAACTCCCATCGCGCGGCTGCGCGCCGGTGATCCCGATGAAGGCACGCCCTGTGACCCCAAGGCAAAAACGGCCGTGTTACTAGTTTCCGGATTCAACGGAGTTGGTTTACACAGCCTGTTCGCCATCATCCGTTTGTTCGGTGGCCTGTACAAAAACATCGTCTTCGTTGAAGTGGCACTCATTGACGCCGGCGTTTATAAAGGAGCCGACGAAGTCGACAATCTAAAGGCGCACGTTCAATCCGGGCTCGATCAATACGCGAACTTTGTCCGTCGCCACGGCTACCACGCCGAAACGGCGACCATCATGAGTCACGATGTGGTCGACGGGTGCGTGCGCCTCGCTCCGGAGATCCTCGCCAAATTTCCACAGTCGATGTTTTTCATGGGACAGTTGGTGTTCCCTGAAGAGTCATGGATCTCGCGGTTGTTCCACAACAATGCCGTGTTCGCCGTGCAGCGTCGCCTCTACAACTTGGGGATCCCGTTTCTCATTTTGCCGATCCGCGTGAAACCACGGGACTGAGGGGTGATGGGGAGTGGGGAATGGCTAATGGCTAGTGGCTAGTGGCAAAAAGCAAAGACCAAAATGTCGAACGAGTTTGTGAGTTCTCTTTGACCCCATAGGTCCCCCGCTCCACTTCACGTGAAAAGGGGTTAGGGGTGAGGCGTAAGGCCCAAGTCTGTGAAGGGTACAAACGAATCCATCCCCCAGTGCTCAATGCTTACTCTTCTGTTCCCGGTTTGAAAAACACAAACCCGGCGATGGCGATCATTGCTGCAATCCCCGCCAGTTCGATGGCCAAGTTTTCGTAGCGACCATACGGGAGCCGATCAAACAACCATTTACCGCCGAGCAAGGCCGGTACGAGAAACAAAAACGCCCCGATCATCGCCTTGCCTCGCGCCGCATCGCTGAGCCCACGCCCTCGGCGGCGCAACCATAAAAACCCGGCGATCAACAATACCACCACCAAAATTCGTTCGTTTTGCATCGCCACAATGTACCTCGTGGGACTCGCCGCGAGCCCTCAAACCGCGTACTTTTTAGCCCATGAAAAATCTCACCTCGTGCTTACGTCCGTCTCGCCCCCATTCTTTTCACCGTGCAACCGCCCGCGTGCTCATGCTCGCCGCCCTCGTATTCACGGCGAACGCCTCGGTGGCACGTGCCGCCACGCCTTTTAATGCGGAGAATGGGTTCGGGATCGGCTTCATCTTGGGTAAGCCCACAGGGCTATCCGGGTCTTTGCCGCTGGGCCAAAATATGGCGATCAATGCGGCGCTTGGTTACAACCTGACCAGCGAAACCAACCTTCACGCTCAGGCCGATTATGTCTGGTTCGTGAGAGATATTCTTCCCGTAGAAAGCGGTAAGTTCGCCGCGTATTACGGCCCCGGCGCCTTTTTGATCGCAGCCAAAGATGCGGCCATCGGCATTCGAATGGTCGGCGGCGTTGAATACCGGTTTGAAGCCGCCCCCTTTCAGGTCTTTCTCGAAATCGGTCCTGGCATCAATATCTTGCCGGATACCGAGGCCTACGGCGGTGGCGGGCTCGGGCTCAGGTATTTCTTCTAACCGTCCTCGGCCCCCTCGGGATTTCGGCCGTGTCGCCCCCTATTTGACCAATTGTTGATAAACTGTGGGCGAGCGACTTAGCCTGTTTAAAATCAACGATTTAATCGGTTTTTGGTTGATTTTTGGGGGTGAACTTTTCAACATCTATGTTGATTCAGGGGTGGAATAGGGGTATATTCAGACCTCCGGAGGCGTTATTTCAATGAAATGTCCCTACTGCCAGTGTGATGAAGACAAAGTGGTCGACTCCCGTGCCAGCCGCAACGGGAAGGCCGTCCGTCGTCGTCGCGAATGCCTGGAGTGCAGTAAGCGGTACACGACCTACGAGTATGTCGAAACCACGCCATTTACCGTTGTGAAACACGATGGTCGTCGCGAGCCCTATGATCGACAGAAGGTAATGGCCGGCATTCGCATGGCGTGCATCAAGCGCCCCGTGGCGAATGAACGCATTGAGCAAATGGTCGATGATATTGAAAATCAAATTCAGACCACGGCCGATGGTGAAATCGATTCCAATGCGCTTGGTGAATTGGCAATGAAACAACTGCACCAAGTCGACGAAGTGGCCTACGTACGCTTCGCTTCGGTGTACCGCAAGTTCAAAGAAGTGAAAGAGTTCATTTCCGAAATCAGTGTGTTACAGCAGACCTACGTCTAATCCACGTTGCCCCGCAACAAAAAAGGCCTCCCACCGGGAGGCCTTTTTTGTTGCGGGGATGAATCCCATTCACGCCAAACCGTTCGCCTGTAAGGGCGAATAAGATTCGACTTTACAGGCGACCCTTCATCGCACCGCGCAGCAAAGACGAAATCTGTTTTTTAGACATTTCGTTCTCCACCTTCTTCTTTTTAGGCGCGCAGCCTTCGCACAACGGCACGTATTCGTTTGATACAGAAACAGCGCCC
>JBIIWL010000192.1:0-4183 GCA_044338885.1 Fibrobacteria bacterium | reverse complement strand
GTATTCACGCGAGGGAATATAGTAGACGGGGGCGGATGATGGGACGGTTGACGGTAGACGGTGGGGGGGTGTTCAAAGGGAAAAGGATCAGATAAAAGCCTTCAGGCAGTATTTATCAAGGTGTTTTCCACCGTCCACCGTCAACCGTCTACCGACCTCTGCTTGGTCTACCTACCTTTACTCCCATGTCTACACCTATACTCTCAGGCTCTGTTTTAATGGGTCACGGTAGCCGCGAAGCCGCGACCGAGGCCGAAATCAAAGAATTATGCGCGACGCTCTCGGCTGCCGACCCGGCAGGCCGCTACGCCCACGCCTTTTTGAACTCGGAGCCCAAAATGGGGGCCGCCGTGGCCAGCTTGGTCGAGGCGGGCTGCACACACATCACCGTGCTCCCGCTTCTGGTCTTTATTGGCCGCCACATGATCGACGATGTCCCGGCCGAAATCGCGCGCCTACGCGAACATTACCCGGCCGTCACATTCACCCTTGAGCCTTACCTCTTCCGCCTTCCGGGCTTTGCCACCTTGATCGCTCAGACTTTGAACCGCCATCAAGCCCACTCGGCCAGCTCCGTCTAGGAACCTTCACAATGACCCGCTTTCAATTCAAGCCGGATTCCGGTAAAAAACAAAAACGCGCCGACAAGCGCGTGAAAGACCGTGCCGAGAGCAGTCACGACGACCGCTTCCCCAACGAGCGTTACGATGCCGAAGGGCGTCTCGATCAGAAACCAACACGTGGTAAAACTGTGCGGGGGGGTGGATCGAAGACCTCCGGGCGGGCCGCGGTCGGTAAACCGGGCGTGACACGCGGCCCCCGTGGCGCACTGCGTACACCGGCCCCTGAACGCGCGCCTCGGGATGAGTTCTCCGCGCTCATTCGCGAAACGGCGATGGGGATGGATCTTTCAGCCCAGCTCGATCCCGAACCCGCACCGCTGGCCTTACTCGATTACAAAACCGAGCTCGACCTTAAAAATGCCTCGATCCGTTCCTGGTGGACGCACCACGCCATCCCGGATAAACCCAGCCTTGTGGTGGGCTCTCCCCTGCCCCGCCACTATCGGTCGACCACCAAGCGCCGCCTCATCCGCAAAGGCGACGTGTGGCGCTATGACTTCTTCTTAGAGCGTTTAGGCGGTGTGGCGAAAGCGGGTATCGACACACTCGAACCCGATACCCACGAAGCCATTTACAAGTTCGCCCTGGAGAAGCTCAACGAGCCCGCCTACCGCGCACTCGCCAACAGCATCAACTTTTTGATCGTGCGCGGCGATGCCGAGCAGATGGTGATCTTCAACGTGTTCCGCCTGGGCGCCGAAGTGGTGCGTAAAGCGAAAATGTTGGGCGAACACATTTCCAAACTGACGGGCGCCAAAGTGGTCGCCGGTCACGTCTTTTACGACAAGACCCGTTCGGACTATTACATCGAATCCCGCGTGTCTGAGGGCGCGTTCCGCCTCAAGCGTTTGTTTGGGCCTGAGTTCTTGCCGATCACGGTCGAAGGCCGCCGGTTCTTGCTCCACCCCACCGGGTTCTTCCAGGTAAACACTTCGATTTTGCCGCGCGTGATCGCCGAAGTTCACAACGCACTCAAGCCGCAAAAGACAGACCGCCTGCTCGACCTGTATTGCGGGTGCGGCCTGTTCACCTTGCCGGTGGCCGCCGATTGCTCTGAGGCCTACGGCATTGAAGGCTCACCGGTCTCGATCGATGCGGCCAAAAAAGCCGCGGGAGCGTCCTCGACGCGGAATGCCCGCTTCACCGCCGGCCGCATCGACGCCAAGAGCTTGCTCAAACTCTTGCCGCCGGCCGATGGTAAACCCGAAATCTTGCTGCTCGACCCGCCGCGCCAAGGCACGGCACCTGGTGTGATCCCGCTCCTCGCGGAGCGCAAACCGCGCCGCGTGGCCTACCTGTTTTGCGACATGAATGTGATGCCGACGGAGCTGAACAAGTGGCGCAAGCAGGGCTACATGATCGCCAAGGCGATCCCGTTCGACATGTTCCCGGGCACCAATAATCTTGAAATGCTCGTAGTGCTCATCCCGGATAAATTCGGCTTGCTCAACCGTAAAAAGGTCAAGGTCGATCCACTCGACGAACCGGAACCGGAAGACAAACCGCGCGCGCCACGGCGCGCGCCGGTGAAAAAGACCGGATACACGCCGAAGAACAAACGCTAAAAGCAGGGACGGTGGACGGTCGTTGGTAGACGGTTGCCTGCACGAATCACTTACAGTGGTTTTTGCGTTGCCACCGTCCACCGTCCACCGTCTACCCGCCACCGTCCCTAGTATTCAGTACTTAAACTCCGTCGCCTTGATCTCGAATCGGGTGAGCGCGTAGCGGAGCTGGCGGAGCGAGACGCCCAGCATGCGCGCGGCGTGGGTTTGAATGCCGCCCGCATTGTGCATGGCCTCACGGATATCTTTCTCACGAAGCGGGACGCGTTCGTAGGGCTGACGTTCGCGCGAGCGCCCCTGCATCGGACCGAAGGTCACGATGCCCGGAGCCGGAGGCGGCTCCGGCGCGGCGATCGGTTGCGCGTTGTACCCCACTGCCGCGGCGGGCGCGGCCACCAAGGTCTCTAAAATCGGAATGTCTCGCGGCGTAAGCGTTTCGCCGCCGGCAAGCACAACCGTGCGCTCGATGGTATTCTCCAATTCGCGCACGTTACCCGGCCAGCCGTAGCCTTCTAAAAACTCCATCACCTCGCGCGAGATCGACACGCGCTTGCCATACTTGGTGGTGAACTTTTTGAGGAAGTAATTGCACAGCGGCAAAATGTCTTCGCGGCGCGTGCGCAGCGGCGGCACCTGCACGGGCACAACCATGAGGCGGTAGTACAGATCTTCGCGGAACTCTTTGTCGCGGATTTGCTGTTCGAGGTTCGTATTGGTGGCGCAGATCAGGCGCACATTGACCGTCATGGTTTTCGACGAACCCACACGTTCAAAGGTGCCATCCTGAATGACGCGCAGCAGTTTGGCCTGCGTCTCCATGGGCAGTTCACCGATTTCGTCCAAGAAGAGCGTACCGCCATCGGCGGCCTCAAAGCGGCCCGCGCGCTGCGCGAACGCGCCCGTAAAGGCACCCTTTTCATGACCGAACAATTCGCTTTCGATCAACGTGGCGGGGAGCGAGGCGCAGTTGACGATCACGAACGGCGCGCGCTTGCGCGGGCTCGAAAAGTGAATGCTGCGCGCCAAGAGCGACTTACCGGTACCGCTCTCCCCGCGTAACAAAACGATGGCATCGGTGCCCGCGACCCGGCGCACCATTTCAAGCGTCTTGGCCATCGCCGACGAATCGGCGATCATGTTTTCAGGATTAAAGCGTTCTTCCAGTTCGAGATGCAGCTCTTTATTCTCCTGCACGAGGCGGCTGTTCTCTTCACGAATCATTTCGGCGATGCGCAGCGTCTGCGAGAGCAGCGACGCGACGATCTTCATCACCTTGATATCTTCGTCAACCATCGTGGTTGAATGCGTCGTACGGTGCGCGGTGAGCACGCCCACGGGGCGGCCGTCGAGCGTGACCGGAACGGCCACAAAGCCGATGCGATACAGGTTGAACTCGTCCGCATTGTTTTTGGGAATCGGCACGCCGGGCACATCGTCGGCATCAGGCAGCGCCATCGGCATGCCGTTGCTGTAGACCTTGCCCACGAAATCGCGGCCAATTTCATAAACCGATTCGCGGATTTCTTCGGGCGTAAACCCCACGCTGGCCTTAATCGCCAGGTACTTGCGGTCGGGCGTTGGCATCAGCAGGGTGCCGCGCTCGAGGTCAAGAATATCCGAGAGCAGGTAGAGGCATTGCTTCGCCACCTCGGTGTAATCAAGGGAGGAGCTAAAAAGCTTGCTGATTTCGGTCAGGGCCGCCAGCGTTCGCGCTTGGTGCACCATAAAGTCTTTCACAGCAACCTCCCTATTCAAATTTGTACGGAGTCGATTGTCAATTCAGATTGACATATCACCATAATTGTCAACTAATGTACACTGTAAGCGTGATTTAGGCTTTTTTGTTAAACCTAAAGGCTTTTTTTAAACCATTTCGGCCATTGTCAATCAAATTAGAGCAAATGGCGTTCCAATCTTGCCGGCACGCCAAACCAGTCAAAGATCCCCACCACTCCCCATGTTGCGAGAGTTTTTTTTGGGGGGGGGTGATTCATG
>JBIIWL010000191.1:0-4186 GCA_044338885.1 Fibrobacteria bacterium | reverse complement strand
CACATGCAACAACAAGGCATCTTCGCCCGTGTCGGCGTAATAGCCCTTGCGCACACCGGCTTCGCCAAAGCCGAATAAGGTGTAAAGCCCGATGGCGGCTTCATTCCCGCGCCTTACTTCGAGGAACACCGCCTTCGCGCCCGCGGTGCGCAGGCGCGACAGGGCGTCCTTTAACAGCGCCGCGGCAACGCCTTGGCGGCGCGCGGCGGAGTCGACGCCCAAAATCAAAATCTCACCTTCGTCCGAGACCGCGCTGGCCAAGATGTACCCCACCACCGCGCGCTCCAAAACAGCCACGAGCGCGATCGACTTCGGCCCTTTAGGGTTCGCGTCTTGTGTGGCCTGTGCGGCCAACGTGGTCTTTAGGGCCTCGCGGCTCCACGGCTGGGTATTGCACTGGGCTTCAAGCGCCGCCACCGCATCGAGGTCGCCCGCCGCAAGCGCGCGGATGGTGCCCGCCCAGGGTTTATCCAAACGCGCCGCGCGCGCCACATCTTCAGCGGATTCACGGCCCGGCCACTTCATACGGTCGCCCCTTCATGGTCGGCTGCGCCAAACTTTTCCTCGGCCGCGGACAGCTGTAAATAAACCGGTCGCGCTAAAGTGCGGTGGTGCGCGCGTGCATGCCGCGCGATCGCCACGGCGTCCCATTGGTCCCCCGGTGTCCACACGCCGGCGAAGCCCACAGCCCGCGCGGTCATGGCCGGCGTCACCTCGGGGGCAATAAGGACCACGGAGAATTTCTGACTCCCCTCTCCCTCTGGGAGAGGGGTCGGGGGTGAGGGTACCCGGGAGCCCGAACATAAAACCGCCAAATCTTCACCCGTCATTAAAGCGCCTGAGTCGCCAAGCGATTGTGAGACGTAAAACCTGCCTGAGTTGGCCGGAATGACCGCCACCGAAGCCTGTCCTTCCTCGAGTACGCCTGCGCCAAGCGCAGAGAGATGCAAGGCTTCAAAACTGGTGAACCCATGCACGGGAAGTGCCCGCGGCAGAGCCAACCCTTGGGCGAATGACATGGCGATGCGAATCCCGGTAAAGCTGCCTGGCCCGACGCCGACCGCAATCCACGCCATATCCGCGAACGTGCCACCCGCCTGTGTGAGCAAGCCTTCGGTCCACGCGGCCACATCATCGTGACGCGTGCCTGCCGGGCGTGCCGATTGTGCCAGCACGGTCGCACCCGATTCATCGAGTACCGCCGCGAACCCGGCGTGGGATAGATCTAAAGCGAGGCCGAGCTTTTTCAAGTCACACTTTGAGGAGAGATTGTTCAATGACCTGGCTCACCAAGGCGGAGTAGGATAAGCCCACCGCGGCCGCCTGTTGCGGCAAAATCGATTTGGGCGTAAAGCCGGGGAGGTTGTTGGTCTCCAGCGCGTTGAGCGCGGTGCCGGTCCAAATAAAATCAGTGCGGCTATAAACGGCCAAGCCGAGCGCGGCGTGCGCTTGAGCCGCCAAGCGTTGAATCTCAGCATTCACCGCGGCCGGAAACTCCGCCGGTGTGATCTCCTCGGCCCCATCGTGCTTGTACTTCTCTTCAAACGAGAAGAACGAATCTTTTTTCGGGCGGATTTCGGTGGGCGGCAAAGGCGTTGAAAAACCCTCAAGCACGCCACAGGTGGCTTCGCGTCCGGGGATAAAGGCTTCCACAAGAATTTGGGGGGTGTCGCGCCCAATCTCACGGAGTGCCGTCTCGAGTTGGGCGCGGGTTTTCACAACGGCCACGCCGATGCTCGACCCCCCGGTGGGGTGCTTCACCACCGCGGGTAAACCAAGCGCTTGCTCGACGCGATCGGCCGCGGCAGGCACCGGCTCGGTGTGGGGCACCACAATCCACGGTGCCGTGGGGATGCCGTGCTCGCGGTATTTTTCTTTCGACAGAATTTTGTCCATCGAGGTTTGTGACCCGAGGCTCCCGCTGCCCGTAAAAGGTTGCCCAACCCCTTCGAGGTAAGCCTGCAAAGTGCCGTCTTCCCCACCCACGCCGTGCAGCGCGAGAAAGAACACATCGGCTTGGGGGAACAACAGCATATCGCCCGGCTGACCATCGGGGCTGTTGGGCACAAACGGCACGCGATTCCAGCCTTCCGGCGTGTCGTTCAAGATGGCTTCGGCTTGTGCGACGGTCAACGTTTCGGGAAAACGCGCCGGCCCGGCAGGCCAGACCCAGACGTTATCACGCGAAATCAAAACAGGAAAGCCCTCGTACCGCGTGCGATCGAGTTGGGCCAAAATGCCGGTCCCGGAGGCTAGCGAAACGGGGTGTTCGGGAGAAATGCCGCCCATCAAAATGGCGACACGGCGACGAAATACGGTCACGGTTCAGACCTCGAGAAGGCTGCCCATGGGTTCTTCGGGATTGTTGAAATCCTCGAGGAAATAGGCGAAACCTTCGGAATCGTTAGTGTACCCCTCGGAAGCGGCATGCTCGTTGAAAAACGCACGCAACGCGGCGTCGCGCGAGTCCATTTCCACCAAACGGTGAATCAGGGACGGCTTAGACGTGACAAATGAAATCGCGTATCGGGGCATGAACTAAAGGTAATAGACGGTCCGTGAATTCAGTGGGTATGGACGGTAGACCGTGGATGATAGACGGTGAAAAAAATGAACGGGTTAAACAAAAAAATGATCTAAGGGTTGCCTAGAATCGATAGTGCGTTCCATTCGCCACCGTCTACCGTCCACCGTCCCTATTTATCGAATTTGAGTCCGATACACATCCCACGTGGTTTTAAGGAGCGAATCGAGGTCGCTGTGCACAGCCTTCCAGCCGAGTACGCGCGCGGCTTCAAACGCAGAGGCAATCACGACCGCCGGGTCGCCGACCCGACGAGGCGCGATGGCGTACAGGATCTCTCGCCCGGTGATTTCACGCGCGCGGTTGATCATTTCCAGCACGCTCACACCGGCACCGGTCCCCAAGTTTACCGTAAGGTTCGCACCACCTTTGTGAAGGTGCTCCAAGGCCATGACGTGTGCAGTGGCAAGGTCGCTCACGTGGATGTAGTCGCGCAAACAACTGCCGTCTGCGGTGTCGTAGTCGTCACCAAAGACCTGCATGCCGGTGCGCCAGCCCATGGCCGTTTCCATCACAACAGGCAAGAGGTTCGCGGGATTCTTTTCCAGCCCGCGCAAGATGCCGTCGGGGTCGTAGCCTGCCGCGTTGAAGTAGCGTAAGGCCACATGCTTTAGACCTTTTAATTTGCCGTACCACGCGATGAATTCTTCAATCGCCAATTTGGTATGGCCGTAATAGTTTTCGGGGCGGGTCGGGTGTTTTTCATCCATGGGCAAATAATCCGGTGCGCCATACACGGCCGCCGTGGATGAGAAGACCAGCGTGGGAATCCCCGCCTCAATGACCGCCTCAAGCAGGTTCAGCGACCCGGTGATGTTGTAGCGGCTGTACGTGACCGGGTCGAGCATGCTCTCCCCGGCGGCCTTCAAGGCCGCGAGATGAACCACGGCATCAAAACGATGGGCGGCGGCGGCAGCTTTTAGGGCATCACGGTCGAGTATGTCTCCGACCTGAAGAGTGGCCCCGGGAAGAACGTTTTCGCGGTACCCCGTCGAAAGGTTATCGAACACAACCGGTTCATGCCCGGCCTTCAACAAAGCCTTGCAAACGTGGGACCCGATATACCCTGCTCCACCGACGACCCAGACTTTCACGTGAACCCCGCTGCAGAAAGAGGGGAATATAGAAGTCGGGAGAAGGCTCTAGACCTACAGTTCATTTTGACCCCTTAGGCCCCCCTCTCCCGCGTCCCAGAAGAGGGGTTGGGGTGAGGATGGCGTCTTACAACTGTTGCCCACATCGCCCCCCCCTTGTATCTTATGCCCGCACCGTTTTTCGGAAGGATCTTCGCCCATGCGCATCCAAGGTTTGTTTTCAGCCGCTCTTTTGTTCGCCGGCATCGCCACGACCAATGCACAGGTTGCCCAGGGCCCCGAAGCGCCCCCCGCCGGCCCGAGCTTTATGCTCGATAAAAAAGGCAAACGCGACGTGATCGATTTCAACATCGAGCTCAAGCCCGTTTCCAACCCCAAACTCACGCTAGCTCAGTTCAAAGGCCGTCGTACGCTTTTGTTCTACTACTCGGCCAAGTGCCCGCATTGCCAACAGAGCGCGCCGCACGTGCAGCGCCTCGCCGACGAACTTGGCCCCAAGGGCTACTCC
>JBIIWL010000190.1:0-4190 GCA_044338885.1 Fibrobacteria bacterium | reverse complement strand
TGTTCTCTCTCCCTAAAAGAAAGATGCACACGGAACGCACGAAGGGGGAGGGGGATTTGGGGGCGGAGGCTAAGGCCCTAGGGTGTTAAAGAGGAAACGTGCGGGCAGAGGACAGAATTGTCCCGAAATGGAAAGGCTTTAGGGTCTGTGCTCCCAAAAACGTGCGGCAACAATGGACAATGGGTAAAGGACAGTGGGCAATGCGAAATGAAAAATGCAAAGTGGACGAGAACGACTTCAAAATCTTGTTGATTGTTTGTCTTTCAATTGCCCACTGCCCATTGCCCACTGCCCACTGCCCACTGCCCATTGAAGCCAAATTCGGCTTCGACCACCTCACCCCAAGCTACTCGCAATTCCCTCTTCCACTTCCCCTTCCCCCTTACCCCAGCATCTCTTCCGACACATCCCACAACCGGCGCGCGTTGTCGGCGTCTAGGGCAAACGGCGCCACACCCCCCAAATCATTCGGGCGCTCTGTGGCTATGGCTTGAGGGACGCAATCGGCCATGTAAATGCCGCCGACCTTTTCGGCCAGCGGGCAGGTCACCAAAAGGCATGAGTTGGCCGCGCCTTGTTCGATGTTTTTGCGCCGTGCCGGCTCTTGCGGCTCGGGAAAGTCGGCGGGCAAATGGCGCTGCAGGTTGGTACGGATGTAGCCCGGCGTGTGCGAGGTCGCAAAAATACCATCAACGCTCCAGCGGCGCGTGGCTTCTACGGCAAACAGCACGTTCGCGGTTTTGGACTGCGCGTAGGCCAGCCAAGGCTGGTAGCGACGGTACTTGAAATGCAAGTCGTCAAAAATCACCGGCGATGAAAAGTGAGCGCTCGAGCTGACAGAAACAATGCGTGAGGCAAACTCATCTGTCGCCCCGGCCTTTAAAGCGGCGTGGAGTCCTTTGGCCAAGGCCATGTGTCCGAGGTGGTTGACCGCAAAATGGCTCTCCCAGCCATCAGAAGTAAGAGTCAGCTCGGGTAAGGCCATTATGGCGGCATTGTTGATCAAAGCGTTGAGCGGCCCGTCCCACGCGGCGATAAAGGCGTCGATGGAGGCTCGATCGGCCAGGTCAAGGGGGCGGGCATCGACGTGAGGGTTACCCGTTGACGCCGAGATTTCCGCAGCGGCTTGGCGCCCTGCTTCCAGATTGCGAACGGCGAGCGTGATCTCGATGCCGATGCCCGCAAGGGCACGGGCGGTTTCATAACCGATCCCGGAGGCGCCGCCGGTGACAATCATTCGACGGCCCGTAAAGCTTAGGCCCGAAACAATTTGCGTCGCGGTGGTGTGAAAATTGAAAATAGGGCGATTGATTTTCATGTGTGAATCATTATCTGGTCAAGAAAGTAGGGATGTCAAAAGACGCCTTGAAAAATTAAAAGAGGTTGTTAAAAAGCGGAAGGGATAATTTGAAATGTTACACGAAAAACAATCAGGACTCTAAGGTTACCGCCACAGCAAGGCGGCAAGGCCGAGTAGTGCGAAGAAGACGGCGGTCACAATGTGTACCGTGCGGAGGGGGATCCGTTTGCACAAGGCCTCGCCTAGCCACACCACGGGGGCATTGGCGATGAGCATCCCTAAGGTGGTGCCAGCGACCACCAGCGCGTAGGCTTCGTACCGCGCCGCCAGAGCGATGGTGGCGAACTGGGTTTTATCACCCATCTCGGCTAAAAAGAAGGCCACCGTGGTCGCTCCCCATACGCCCCATTTGCCATAGCGCTGCGCAGCGTTGGCGTCGTTTTCGTCGAGTTTGTCAGGGATCAACGTCCAGGCTGCCATCCCGAGGAAGGAGAGGCCAAGAATCCAACGCAGAACCTCAGGCGTGAAATATCCGCCGAGCCGATTCCCAATCCACCCTGCGAGCGCGTGGTTTAAAATCGTCGCAACCAGAATCCCAAAAACAATGGGCCAAGGTTTGCGGAACCGTGCGGCGAGCACTAGAGCGAGCAATTGAGTCTTGTCGCCCATTTCGGCGAGGGCCACGAGCCCGGTCGAGACAAGCAGAGGTTCCATCAACCCAATTTAAAGCCGATCGCCCGGGATGTGAAGAGGGGGGGGGAATGCTCAATGCTCAATGCTCATATAGTACTGCTGTACTGTTGTATCGCTCATTGCTCATTGAGCATTGTCCACTTACCCCAACAACCCCGGGTTGGCGCGCCATACGGCGTACGTTAAGGCCGAGGCCAAGGTGACCCACGCGATATAGGGGATCAAGAGCACCCCCGCGAGCGGCTTGATGCGCCAGAAAACAAGAATGGTGGCGAGAATAAGCACCCACAGGACGAGTACTTCGGCAAACGCCCACGCCCCTTCGCGCCACGTAAAAAATAGCCAGCTCCATAAAGCGTTCACGAGGAGCTGGGCCACAAACAGCGTGAGTGCTCCCGAGGTGGGAACGCCGGTTTTGCGGCCTTCACGCCACACGAGCCAAGCGGCGATTCCCATCAAGGTATACAGCGTGCTCCACATGGGGCCGAACAACCACGCGGGAGGTGCCCAGTTGGGGCGCACCAGTTGGGCATAAAAGGACGCGGCATTCACAGAGGCGATTGCCCCCACGGCGGCCGTGATAAAGGCCAGTGTGAGCCAGAGGAGCAGCCCTAAGGCTTGTGTGGGAGCGGAGAGGGATGAGCGCATAAAAAGACCTCGATGAGGAGAGGGAGCGGTACTACCATACTACAGTAGAGCAACACAGAAGTGCAAGGGTCAAACAATAATAGTTAGGGCGATTTCGGTTATTCTACGTGTGGGATTTGAGGTGTGCTGTGGGTTTTGACCCAGGCGACGTATTGAGTCATCCACTTCATCAGAAGCGTGTGGCTGGGGTTTCCGGCCTCGTGCGCCGATTCAAAAAATTTATCCGAAGCTTGAATAAAGATTTCGGGTTGGCACATCGTGGGCGCGTCGAGGTGAGAGAGTACGTTGCGCAGGTGTTGTTGGGCCATCGCGGTTCCGCAACTGCCGACCGAAATCCCCACGATTCCCGTGGGCTTGCGAGCCCAACTATTACTGCCGTAAGGCCGCGAGGCGTGATCGATGGCGTTTTTAAGCACGCCGGGAATTGAGCGATTGTATTCCGGGGTGACAAACAAAACGCCTTGTGAGGCCGCGAGCTCAGCCTTCAAGCGTGTGGCGGCGGCGGGTGGATTCGCATCCTGATCTTGGTTGTACAAAGGCAGGTCATCAATCCCGCTCAGTCGAAACGTGAATCCCGAAGGCGCCATGTGCATCAGGGCTTCGGCAAGTTTGTGATTCAAAGATTCTTGACGAAGACTGCCTACAATGACGGCAATACGATAATGGGACATAGGAACCTCGAGCGGGATTAAGTATGGAAATTTGGCCGGAGCGATTCACGGATTTCGGATCAATTCAGATCGGTTTTACGGCGTGTGCACGATCAAATGATCGATTTGGGCGCGGCCAATTCGTCTCGTGTCACACCAGGCTACAATCGCAAACGCCGAAGGGCTATTGGGGACCTCACCTTCATGGTAGGTGCCATCCCAAATGAGCGGGTCCCGTTGTGCCTGTGGCGCTAGGATACCCTTTGTCTGTAAGGGGCTTGAGAGGGTCTTCATACCCGTCGATATAGGCCCTTGCGGGTGTAGAGGCTATGGGGTCTTCGCCCCTATTGGGGCACCACATCGATAATCACTGTGCGGTTGTAATTCCGTTCTTCGGGTGTCACGTTCATAAACGGCGCTTGCTTTTGATCTTCGCCCGCCCAGCTTGGTTCAAAACGAACGCCGCGTTTTCCATCTATGGCGGCTTTTCCGGAGAGCAATTTCCACACACCTTCGGCGCGGCCCTTGGAGAGTGTGAGGTTGTAATCGGTGGGGGCGACCACATCGGTGCGGCCACGGATAAACACGGTCGCAGAATCGGTGATGCGGGGGGCCACTTCTGTGGTAAGGAAGCGATCGTATGATGAGACGGCGCGTGCTTGATCGATGTCGAACAAAATGCCGTACCGCAGTGTTTCGTGTATGCCTTGGTGACGTTGGCTTAGGACGAACGATCCTTGACGCGAGAGCGAAGGACCAACGTTGCGGGTTCGGCCATTCTCGGTGACCGCTTTTTGACCGGTCATCATGGCGGTATAGCGCACGCGGGGACTTTCGCCGAGTAAAAGAGAGGCGGGTAGTGTTTCGCGTGCGCGCTGATAGGGTCCGAAGTGACGGAC
>JBIIWL010000189.1:0-4196 GCA_044338885.1 Fibrobacteria bacterium | reverse complement strand
TCATCCGGGATTCAAACCTCGACCAATGGTGTAACGTGGACGAACCACAACTTATCGGGTGATCAAGGCGTGGCACTCGTATGGACCGGCAGCAAATATGTTTCGGTCGGAGGAACCGGCTTCATCTACACCTCAACAAACGGGCTCGACTGGACAACGCAAGTTTCAGGAACGGACCATTTACTCACTGATATTGTTTGGACCGGCTCAGGATTGGTGGCCGTCGGGGAAGGTGTCGCTTTGACCTCTGCTGATGGCGTGACATGGCAATCCCACCCGATTCCAAATCAGACATTTAACGCCGTGATTTGGACGGGGAATCGGCTTATCGCCGTCGGTGGGAGCGGAGCTCTTTATACCTCGCCTGACGGTGTTGAATGGACATCACAAGAGGATGACACCGGAATCCATTACATGGCTGTGGCCGCTTCAAAGTCAAAAGCGGTTGCGGTGGGATGGGACGACCTCGTTAAAACGTCCCCCTAATTCGTTTTCAACGAACCTTTAAAAAACAAGCCCCGCAAGCTAAGGCCGCGGGGAGAGGGCTAGATACACAGTGGTCCAACTCTGTAAACCGTCGAGTTCTACTAATCTTGATTCGGGCATTAACTGTGAAGGTTTCGTTATAGTCCCAAGAGGAGCATTCTCATGTCAATTCGTTTCAGGGCGCTTTTTCTTCTTCCGATCATGTCTGTGGCGATCACCGCATGCGTAAGTGATTCGTCGGACGATCTTAGTCTCAAGGATTACGCGTGGGCCTCTGTGGATTCAGTGGAAGCCGGTGTTTCTGATCTTCACTGGAGCGGGTCTCGGTTTATCGGAGTGGGGACCGCCGGTCAGATCCTTACGTCGTCAGACGGCTTTACATGGGCCGAGGAACGAGTGGACACAGCGTATCAATTGACTGCTGTGGCAGGACCCGATTCTCTGCTCGTCGCCTTGGGAACCGATTGGTTGGGAGATGGTGAAGGGGTTTGGGTTTCCGCCCATGGTGGCCCGTGGGAACGGGTGAGGCAGGGCCCGCCGCGATTATCGGGGATTGCGTGGTCGGGGCAGCGCTTTGTGGCGATTGGAGCTTCAGGGGTGATCATGGTCAGCTCAGACGGTCGTACCTGGTCGAGTAGGGTTTCACAAACGACCGAAACGCTGAACGACATCGTATGGTCGGGGAACCAATTTATTGCAGTCGGAAGTAATGGCGCCATCGTGACATCCTTGACCGGGAACTTATGGGAAAGTCGGAATTCCGGTCTCACGTCAGATTTACAGACCGTTATCTGGACCGGCTCACGTCTCGTGGCGCAGGGAGCAAGCGATACCATTCTCCATTCCAGTGATGCTGTGACTTGGCTGAAGCGCGCCATGGTTTGGACGGGACGCCACCTTATTGCTGTGGGATCCTACGCCACCGCACCGGTCGGTGCCGTAGCATATTCACCGGATGGATTGAATTGGACAGCAGATACCGAAAGGCTACCCAAAGGGCTGGTTGCCGTGACCTCGAACGGCACCATCGCAGTCGCGGCCGGAATCTCGGGTGGTTTATACACCGGTCAGTGACGGTGTAGGGGCATGGGAGCAAGGGCCGGAGGCACTACGCTATACCGTGACGCGAGAGCATTTCAAATCTGATCAATAAAAAGCCCCGCAGGACCAAGTCCGCGGGGCTATTTAACTGTCCAATTTCCGTTCTCGGAATCTTACGACGCCAAGTACTCCGCCACCGCGGCTTTAAGACGTGCGTACAACCACTCCATCTTCTTCGGGTCTTCTTCAAGCAGCGTCACGCGAAAGCCGAGCAGGTCAGAGCAGAATGACGAAATCGGCACCACGCAAATGCCCGTCGCGGCAAGCAGGTAGTAGCAGAAGCGCTTGTCGAGCGGAATGCCATCCACCATGCCGGCCACCAATTTGGCCGCGCCGGCGTTTTCGACCTTCAGCTTTTGACCCGGCTTCAGCACGCCGTCTTTAAACAAAATCGTGTTGTAAAACGCCCCGTAGGTCTTATTCACCAACAACCCGGGAACGTCCTTCAACGCCTTAACCACCACATCACCACGCAGCTCGATATCTTTGTTCACCCGTTCGCGATGCTCGGGGAATAAAGGATGCGCCAAAATCGCCGGCAGTGCCATTTGCGGCAACGTCGTCGAACACACCTCGAGCATTTTCGCATCTTCGATCGTCTTGACCAAACGCGCAAACTCGGGGTCTTTGGCGGTGTTGTAAAACTCAAGCCAACCACAACGCGAACCGGGCCAGGGGAGTTCTTTCGACAATCCCTTCATCCCAATGCCCGGCACATCGCCAATCACTTCGGCCAGCTGCACAGCCTTGGCCCCGTTATACGTGATGTGCGTATAGATCTCATCCGCGATGATGAACAGCTTGTATTCCTTGGCCAGCGCCACGATCTCGCGCAGCACCGATTCAGGGTACACCATGCCGGTCGGGTTGTCGGGGTTAATGATCAAGATGCCCACGATGCCGGGGTTGTACTTGATCTTATTCCGCAACTCCTCCATGTCCGGGTACCAATTGTTTTCCGGATCGAGGCGGTAGGTGATAGGCGGTTGGCCTGCGTGGCCGCCCTCGGCCGAGCTATGCGTCGAATAGGCCGGTGAAGGCCCGATGACGCGCGAGCCCGTATCGAGGTACTGATACACCTTGCTGATCGCATCGCCCACGCCATTGCAGAACAAAAAGTCTTCGGTCGTGACCTGAACGCCACCCAGCGCATTGGTGCGGACCGCTAAAAATTCACGCGTGGCCAGTACGCCCTTGGTGGGGCAGTAGCCATAGCTTTTGGAATCCATGGCGAGGTCCGCCACGATTTGTTTCATCCATTCGGGAATGGGAGTGCCCTTTTGCACGGGGTCGCCGATGTTTTCCCAAAAAATTTCCACGCCTTCTTTTTGGAAAAGCTGGGCTTTTTTAACGATTTCCCGGATTTCATAGACAAGTTCTGTGGCACCGGGGTGTAGCAAATTACGTCTCATAGTTGCCCATATTTAGAAAAGAGGGGAGGGTCTGGGGGTGATGTGACGGGTCACCCGGGTGTTTTGGCGATCCCAGCCTCATGCCTTTGACACGGCCCACGTATATTTGGCGGCAATGTCTACAGCCTCAACGTCACGCGTCCGCCTCGAAATCCGCCTCGAGGCGATCCGTCAAAACTTCACGCGCATCGCCCGCTCGGTTAAACCCGCGCAGGTTATGGCGGTTCTCAAAGCAGATGCCTATGGCCTGGGCATGCTCCCCATCGCCACCATGTTGGCCAAAGCGGGGGCCGATCGGTTCGGCGTGGCCGAAGCCACCGAAGCCGTGACGCTCAAGAAAAAGTTCCCGCGTATGCCGGTGCATATTCTCAGCGGAATACTCGAGGGCGAGATCCCTCAAAGCGTGCGTCACGGCGTGGTGTGTCCCGTATCCGATGAGGCCATCGCCCGGGCGCTCTCTCGGGAGGCCGTGCGCCAGCGCAAAACCGTCACCGTGCACATCAAGGTCGACACGGGCATGGGCCGACTCGGCCTCCCGCACCCGACGGCCTACGCCAGCATCCTGCGCATCGCCAAACTCCCCGGGCTCAAGCTCAAAGGCATTTGCTCGCATTTTGCAAGCGCCAACTTACCGCGCAACGGGCAATCGCAAGAACAGATCAGGCTGTTCAAAACCCTCGTCGACGACCTTGCCGCAGCCGGGATTACGTTCCCGTTGATTCACATGGCCAACTCGGATGGCATCAATAACTTTCCCGAGGCCTGGTTTAACCTCGTGCGCACGGGTATCAACCTCTATGGCGTGTTCGACCTGCAGGGTATTCGCGCTTACAAACTCGCGCCCTCGCTCACGCTGAAAAGCACGCTGTTGCAAAAGCGACTCTTGCCCGCCGGTTCAACCATTGGATACGGCGGCACGCACTCGCTCTTTCGCGATACTTGGGTGGGTACCATCCCCGCGGGTTACGCCGATGGCGTGCCCTTGGCGGCCAGCAACAGCGGGCGCGTGCTCATCCGCGGCAAAGAGTGTCCCATCATCGGCCGCGTCTCGATGGACTACATCACGGTAGACCTCAGCGAATGTCCCGCCGCCAAGGTGGGGGACGATGTGGTCCTCGTGGGCAAATCAGGCCGTAAAGAATTCACCATCGAAGACTGGGCCCGCATCAAACAAACCCACCCGTATGACATTATTTG
>JBIIWL010000188.1:0-4219 GCA_044338885.1 Fibrobacteria bacterium | reverse complement strand
CAAAGATGTGCCGCAAGGGGTTGACCACTTTAAGGTCGATCTGGCCGTACGCGGCGATGTGGTGAATCTCAAAGAGCTTTCCTTCCGCACTGGGCCCAATCCATTTTTGGTTCAAGCCATCGTGACGGGTCTACTTGACCCTATCCCGATGTTGAAAACATTGTCGGTCGAAGGTGAACTTGATTTCGGCAATCTGATGGCACTGGCCCACAAGATGGAACTCATCGACCCGAGCATTACGCTCAAGGGCCGGCAAACGTTGACGCTTAAGGCTTCTGGCCCGCTTGATGCGGCCAACCCTCAACGGTTAACGGCAAGCGGACGGGCTGAGTTTATCGGCGTACACGCCAAGGTTCCTGACCTGCCTGAAGTTCGGTTTCATGGCACCGCCGCGATCACCAATGAGTCGATTCGCAACCAACTCTCAATAAAGTTCGGCAAGTCCGATGCAAAAGTCGCCGTGCTGGTACGCAACTACCTCAGCCTTGTGTTGCCCGCCCAAGCGGATGGCCCGGCCTTCGCGCGCACCCATGTTGGCGTCGACGTAAAATCCAACCTGATTGACCTTGACGAACTCCTGCCCAAGACCGGCTCGGATGCGCCCGATACCTCCGCGCCACTGACGGCCTACCCGGCATGGCCGCCGATCGATGCCGACATCTCGGTCTCCCTCGCACGCACACGCTTGATGAACCTCGATATGACCGGCTTTACCCTTAAAACCGTGGTTCGCAAACAATCCGCGATCACCGATTTGAAGGGCACGCTCTACTCGGGGTCTTTCAGTTCATTGGTTGCGATCACGCCCAAAGACAGTCTCAATTGGGGGTTCGGGTTCAAGCTGAATGTGAACAAGGTTGAGGCCAATGATTTCATTTCGCGCCTGAACGACCGTGTGCCGCTGCAAAACAAAATGCTCAAGTCTCTGGCCGGTACTGATAGCGCGTTGTTCGGCAAGTTCAGCATGAACCTCGACCTTAGAACCAACGGTCTGCCTGCGGCATTTGCAAACAACCTTTCGGGACCGATTGTGTTCTCAATCACCGATGGACGTATCGTGGGTGTGGAATGGACCAAGAGTCTCTCCGCGTCTTTGGCAAAGGCCCATTCTTCTTTGGGGTTTGAGCAGCTGACGTTCTCGGAACTCAAGGGTGACTTGCTGGCCGAGAACGGTAAGCTGCTGGTGCGCGACCTCAGCTTCGATTCGCCGCGCGCTGGTGCGGGTCGCGCGAGCGGGGCCATCGGTTTTGATAACTCATTAAAGCTGCAACTCACGCAAGCGTTGCCTCCCTCTGCATCGGCTCTCGTCGGTGGTGTAGGCAATGCGCTCCTGGGTCAATTGCAAAAGTTTGCGCCTGGTGTTGCAGGGGGCTCGCTGTTCCCGACCGACAAGCAAGGCCGTGCGCTCCTGTACTTTAATGTGGATGGCACTGTGAGCAGCCCCAAATTCTCCTTGGATGCGAAACGCATGGCGTCTGAAGGTGCGGCCGGAGCCGCTGCGAGCACGGCACGTGCGGCCTTGGCGGCCCGTGCGGCGGAGGAGAAGGCCAAGCTTGAAGCGGCGGCCCGCGCACGAATCGAAGCCGAAAAGAAAGCGCTCCAAGAAAAAGCCGCCGCCGAAGGCCAGAAGTTGAAAGACAAGGCTGCGGCGGAGGCTAAAAAACAAGGCAGAAAGGTTCTCGAGGGTTTACGGAAATAGGCTTATTCTGTCTGTGAGCCCTGTAATATTGTTGGAATAAACCAGTCTCCCTTGGGGGCATTACCCCATAGGGATGTGTTGTTGTGTCGCGTACGTTCGCATTCAGGACAATCGAACACGTCACACGAACACACACGCGACTCGTCACATACGAGTTCCGGGAGACTTCTCATGAAATTTTCATCTGCCTCTAAATATGGCGCAGCGGTCATGTTGGCCTTCGGCCTTTCATTGACCGGTTGCTTGACCGATGACAAGGGCGACGAGGACTCCGGTCCGACCATCTCTGTTGGCCCCACAAGCCAAATCGTCAACAAGAATACCAACGCCACATTCAACGTGACGGCCAGCGGTTCGGGCACCCTCAGGTACCAATGGACCCGGAATGGCGCGGATATCGTCGGCGACAGTGCTGAGAGCCTTGTATTGACGGCTCGCGACAGCATGGACAACGATGCCATTCGCGTGCGGGTTACCGATCAAAACGGAAGCACCACCAGCGAACCGGCATACCTTCGCATCCGCGTCTCGACCAATAACCTGACGCTGGGAGCCCAAGGTAGCGTAACGGCCTCTTCGGTTGACGTGGACGTGCCCCAGACTTACACGGCCTCAACGGCACCCAACAATTCAAATGCGATCGACGTGGTGTTCGCGTATTCCACCAGCACAGGCAACGACAGCCTCGCCCTGTACTCACCTTCGGTTGCCAAGAACGGCACGGGTGGTAACAGCACCGGCTTCGATTTCATGCAGTCCTGGCCCACCGCCAACAGCATTGAAATCCGTCGCGTGGAAGTTGCGGACTGGGACAATGTGATGACCGCGTCTGATATTGAAAACCTCTTCACAAACGGCGATGCCGGCGCGACTCCTGGCCGAATCTTCGTCAGAATTGGAACCACCGTCGCGGTTAAATCCAACCTGAACAAATACGTCTTGATGCGCGTCACCGCCGTCACCGCCCAGTCCGAGAGCGCCATCGGTTCCATCACCGCCAAGGCGAAGTGGTAGTCGAAGCTGCTACGATGAAGCAGACAGATCAAGCCACGCGTTAAGCGGTCACCTCGGTGACCCTCGCTTTTGGAATTAAATAAGCCGCCCTGAAAGGGGCGGCTTATTCGTTAGCTGTCACCGAACAGCGAACAGCGTCCTTTTAGGCAATAGTTTTTTTTCAATCATTCCTACTTCCTACTTCCTACTTCCTACTTCCTACTTCCTACTTCGTACTGACCGCTGACCGCTGACGGCTTCTCTTACGCTCTCAATTTAGGGAACAACCCCTTGGCCTTCGCGCACAACCTCGGGCTCACCACTGACAAGGCTGATCACTGTCGTGGGGTTGACCATGACCGCGCCCATACCTAATACCAAATCAACGTCATGACCGAAAGCTTCTTCGATTTCATCAGGGTCGGCGAAGTCCTCTTCGTCGTGGATTTTGGCCGCGGTCGTCAAAAGAATCAATTCAGGACTTAGGGCAAAGAGCGCGTCGGCGAAAGGGTGTGTGGGCATGCGCACGCCCACCTCGGGGCGCTTGACATCCAGAATCTTTTTGCCGTGCGCGGTAGCAGGCAGGATAAAGGTGTAAGGGCCGGGTACGATTTTTTTCATGTACCGGTAGGCCGTATTATCGACCCGGGCAAAATCCGTCACGGTTGAAAAGTCGCGCACCATCAAGGCCATCACGTATTTCTTCAGGGCGCGCTTGAGGTGATAGAGCTTATTGACCGCGACACGGTTACGTGCGTCGCACCCGAGCGAATACCCCGAGTCGGTGGGGTAGACGCAAATGCCGCCCTTTTCGAAAATCTCAAGCGCGCGGCGCATGTGCCGCGCTTCGGGGGTTACGGGATGCAGGTGGATGAGCATGGGGTAAGTATAGCTGTCAGCGATCAGCAGTCAGCTAGAAGCGGAAAACAAAAAGTCCGTTCAGCACATAAGGACTCAATGTCAGGATTCCATTTTTACCTGACCGCTGACCGCTGACCGCTAACCGCTGACCGCTGACTGCTGATGGCTAACTGCTTTTAGGCCCAAGTTCGCCAATAGGCGCGGCCATCGGGGATGAATGCGTTTTCGATGTGACGTACGCCTGAAAGGTCTGGAAGTGTGAGGTCGACCGCGACCACATCAAACCGCATGGCACGTTCGTTGTTGGTGCCGGTGATGAGGGCGCGCTCAAGACAATAGCCTTGTGCCATGCGCGCGATCTGCAATTGTTTGCGCGGCGTCACCCAACCCGCTGGGTCGCCGGCGCGGTCTTGCCGAGCGGTTTTAACTTCCACGAACACGAGCGTGCCATCAGGCGCATCCATGACGAGGTCTAGTTCGCCGCGCCCGAATCGAATGTTGCGGTCGCGGAGCGTATAGTCTTGCCTGAGAAGGTAGGTGAGGGCCACAACTTCACCGTTACGACCAGCTTCGATGTGGTTTGCACTCTGAGTCGCGAAACCCTCAGCGGGTGTAGAGGCGGTATTTGCTGTCAATCCCGGCGCATGTGCTGCCGGGGGCGGGGTG
>JBIIWL010000187.1:0-4223 GCA_044338885.1 Fibrobacteria bacterium | reverse complement strand
GAGTTCGCGATGACGGCCATCCGGTACGGTGGTGAAAGTATCGGCGACCGTGGGTGCACCGGCCCAGCGGGTGATGACCTGCCGCAGGGTCGTATCGGCCGGGTCGCGACGATACTTCACGATCAGGTTGTCAGTCTTGGCATTTGAAGGGCCGCCGTGCACGGTCAGCACCAGGCTGTCGTTGCCAACCGCTAAGGTGATATCGTCCTTAAAGGTGGCGGTATCCAGGCCCAAGCTATCGACATCGGTGGTGACGCCCATGTCGAAGGCAAAGGTGCTCGGCATGCGCGTGGTGGCCGGGTCGATGGGCAGGCGCATTTCGGCGTAGGGCACGAAGAAGCGGCGGTCGAAATCGCCCGAGGCATTGGACCCCAAGTACTCATCGCCCAACCCCGGGGTGATGGTATTGAGTTTAGCACGGATGCGGTTGATCAATGTGTCGCGGTTGATGCGCAAGTGAATGCCGCGCGAAACACCATGCAACATTGAGTTGGTCGACGCACCAAGGTGGCGCATCTCGTAATTCGTGGAGACCTTAACCGTTGAGGAACTGATGAAGCTGTAATAGGGCCGAATCTGGACGCCGACCGTGGCCAGGCTATCCTCAACGTAACGACCCGACCACAGGCCGCTGTTATAGCGGCGCAGCAAGGCTTCGTCGGTGGACGCGGCTTGACCAATGAAGCGGAACATGCCCGAATCGGAGGTCGTGAGCGGCGAAAGCTCCATCATCACGACCAGCCGTTTGGTCGTATCGGTGGAGGCGAGCAAGCGGGCGCGCAGGTTCGGGAGTGAGTCGAACTGGGTTGAATCGGGGATCAGACCAGAATCGGGGTACGCGCGCTTGGGGTAAATCGTGATGGTATCGCGGGTGAGGCGCACGGGATCGAGGGTTGAAAAAGGAACCGGTGTGCCGAGCAGACGACGGTGGTACTTGACCAGCGAGTCGTTAAAGGAAATGCCCGCGCTATCGGGGAACGAAAAGGATTCGACGAGAACGCGCAGTGAGTCACGGTTTTGGGCGGATTCACGCAAGTAAGCGCGTCCCGCAAAATTGTTGGTGTCGTTTTGTTTCAGGTTAACCGGGATGGAGGTGATGCGAAAGAACAGGCCCTTTTTCAGGCTATCGCGCTGCGCTTGGGTGCTGAATTGGAAGGCCATGCGGGCTTTGGCCACGTAGTCGCCTTCGCGGCCCACCACGAGCAGTGACTCACCGTAGTGGTTCAGTGGCACTTCAGAACCAAACACACTGTCAAGCGGGAGGTCGTCAAAACTCAGGTGGTAGAGCGGCGCATCAATGCGGATACCCTGAGATTCGAGATAGTCAAGGCCCGTTTGGCCCGGAGTTTGGCCACAAGCGGCAAAAAGACTAACGAAAGTCGCCGCAAGTGCAGTGAGAACCAGGGCGCGCGCCCGTGAGAAGCTGGATTTCATGAAAACCGTGGGCGAAGGTGACGGACGGATTTGTGGTCGAACTAGGTCAAAAGAGGGGGGAAATATACACAGGTGAGGGGGACGAGGCACTTCTTGGGCCGTCTTTCTGCCATCTGACACACACCTTAAATACTGATCAATCCCTAAGTTTCAAACAAACCCCCCGGTTTTCCTACCTTGGCCCCCCATGAACGCACGTTCCTCCTCCTTTTCGGCGCAGTTCCGGGGCACCCGGACGCACTCTCCCTATTCTCTCGACGACGTCATTTACCGTGATGATGAAGGCGGCTTGCTCGAAGTTGAGCACGACATGGACGCCCTGCGCCAAAAATCCGCTGCCGAGTGGAAGGCGCTGTTCGAAGCGCGCAGCGGCTCACACCAGTGGCCATATGCCTCTGGCATTTGGGGCAAAAAAGAATGGGTGCTCCCTGGCATCGCCGATGAAGACATCGTTTCGCTCAACGAGGGCTGGACGAATTTGTTTTATGCCAAACGTCTTGGCGAACAAATGGGGCTTAAAGATTTGTGGGTGAAGCTGTGTGGCAACAGCCACACAGGGTCGTTTAAAGATTTGGGTATGACGGTGCTGGTGTCTCAAGTCAACCGGATGCGTAAACTGGGCGTCCCGATTCGGGCCGTGGCCTGCGCGTCAACAGGCGATACATCGGCGGCGCTCGCGGCTTACTGCGCGGCCGCGGGCATTCCCTCCGTGGTGTTTTTGCCGGGTGGCAAAATCAGTGTGGCACAGCTGATTCAGCCGATTTCCAACGGCTCCATCGTGGTGTCGCTCGATACGGACTTCGACGGTTGCATGAAAATCGTGCAAGAAGTCACGCAAGACAAATCGCTCTACCTCGCCAATTCGATGAACTCGTTGCGCATCGAGGGCCAAAAGACCATCAGCTTTGAGATCTGCCAGCAGTTTGGGTGGGAAGTACCTGACGTGATCATCATCCCCGGCGGGAACTTGGGCAACGTGTCGGCGCTCGGTCGCGGGTTCGACATGATGTTCGAACTCGGGGTGATCAACAAGCGTCCGCGCATCGTGGTGGCGCAAGCCGCCAATGCCAACCCCCTGTTCCGCGCCTATCAGCGCGGGTTCGATAAGCTTGAGCCCGTGCAGGCTCAAAAGACCGAAGCCTCGGCGATTCAGATCGGCAACCCGGTGAGCTACGAACGCGCGGTCAAGATTCTTAAAGCCTACAATGGTGAGGTGTACGAGGTGACCGAGCAACAGCTCGCCGACGCCGCGCACCGCGCTGACCTCACGGGCTTGTATTGCGACCCGCACACGGGTGTCGCCTTGGGCGCGCTCGAGCAGATGGTGGCCGCCAAGCGCGTCGATGCCAACGAACGCGTGGTGATCGTATCGACGGCGCACGGCCTCAAGTTCTCCGAATTCAAAACCCGCTACCACGAGAAGCAGCTCGCGGGCGTTGAGTCAACCTACGCCAATCCCATTATTAAATGCTCGGCCAATGCCGATGTGGTGCGTGGGGCGCTCAAGGCACGTTTGGGGTAGGGTTTTCAGCGGTCAGGATTCAGGACCTCAAGGGTGGGAGGCGACGCTTCTTCCTAGTTTGAGGTCATGAAGACAGCCTTTTTCAGCACCAGACCTTACGAAAAACCGTTCTTCAATGCCGCCGATGCGGCTGGTGCTCACGAGTTTACCTGGCTTGAAGTCCCCCTCACGGCGGCGACGGCACCGCTCGCTGCCGGTCACGAGGCGGTGTGCGCCTTCGTCAACGACACACTCGATGCCGACGTACTTGAAATTCTAAAGCGTGGTGGCGTGCGCTTCATCGCCCTGCGCAGCGCAGGCTTTAACCACGTCGACCTCGCCGCCGCCGAACGGTTAGGTATGCCCGTAGCGCGCGTACCCGCCTATTCGCCCTACGCCGTGGCCGAGCACGCAGTCGCCTTAATTCTCGCGCTCAACCGGAAGATCCATCGGGCCCACGGGCGTGTGCGCGAAGGCAACTTCGCGCTCGATGGCCTGATGGGTTTCGATTTGCATGGCAAAACGGCGGGGCTTGTGGGTACGGGCATCATCGGTTTATGTACCGCCCGCATTTTAGCTGGGTTTGGCATGAAGCTTTTAGCCGCCGACCCGGTGGTCAACTCTGACATGGTGCAGCTCGGTGCCCAGTACGTTTCGGTCGAGCGCTTGTTTGCAGAATCGGACGTGATCTCGCTCCACTGTCCACTAACACCCGCCACGCATCACCTCATCGACGATCAGGCCCTCGCTAAAATGAAGGATGGGGTTATGATCATCAATACCAGCCGCGGCGCCGTCATTGACGCGCGCGCGGCGATTACGGGGCTGAAGAGCGGGAAGATCGGGCACTTGGGGCTTGATGTGTATGAAGAAGAGGGAGACATCTTCTTCCGCGACCTATCTGGCTTTGTGCTGCAGGACGATGTGTTCGCGCGTCTCACGACCTTCCCCAATGTGGTGATCACCGGTCACCAAGCATTTTTCACGCGGGAGGCGATGCAGGGCATCGCGGGGACCACGCTTGAAAACCTCAACGCCTTTGCGGCCTCAGGTGAAAGCCCGCATTGCGTATGGACCGCTGCGCATCACGCGTAGCATTTGGCAGTTCCTGCCGCGGTTAGCCCAAGTGCTCCAAAAACGTTTTACATATTTGTCACAGTAAAATCTATCCCTACGCCGTCATTCCCGCGCAGGCGGCAATCCAGTTAAGGCTTGGGGAATAAAATTGTTATGAATCGCAATAACGGGGGGGCTAATGGCTGATACCGTAAGAATTTACGACACTGCT
>JBIIWL010000186.1:0-4225 GCA_044338885.1 Fibrobacteria bacterium | reverse complement strand
GTTCCCGTTTTCATGATGAAGGCCCAGTCTGAAGATTGCGCCAAAAGCAGCTCGCGCGCCATTTGATTTTTAGCGCGTGTGTCTAGGTCGCCACGCTCGGGCAAGTTGGCCGTTTCGTTCATAAGGTCTGCGACCTTATGCAAGTGGGGGTAGATCCAGTCGTTCGAACCCTCAAGCCACACATCGGCATAGCCACCGGCGCCCCAACTTGAGAACGCCGGCTGACTCTGCGGAGCCGCGCCGACATGACGGTCGAGGAAATCGCGCGGTGATGCCAGCGTCACCTGATGGTTTTCCGTGAGGGCCTTACGCATCACGGCACCTAAAAAGCGCGGGCCCTCATACCACCAGTGGCCGAACAGTTCGGCATCGTAGGGGCAGATGATGTTCGCCGGCGCATTGCCCGGCATGTTGACTACCTGCGGATCGATCCATTCGGCTTGTAAGTCGCGGTTGAACAAAAAGTTGCCGGCATGTTCAGCGGCCGCTTGCAAAGCCCAAGACTCCACATACGCGGCCTTCTCTTGATTTTTTCCGGTGATACGATGGTACTTGATTCCGGTTTGAATGCGCAGACCCATCGGGTGAATGTAGGGTCTGATGTATTCTAAGTCTAAATCGTGACCAATATCGCGATAAAATTCGCGGTAGCGTACATCGCCGGGGTAACCTTCTTCGGCAGACCAAACGGCCTTGGATGATTCGGGGTCACGTGCGAACGCGAACACGCCTGCAGGCGTTTCGACCGGGGCGTAGCACCCTTTGGGCGATGTCGGCTCGCCTTGGAGAATGCCATGCGTATCGGTGAAAAAGTATCGTAGGCCAGCATCTTTTAAATGACGATCTAGCCCGGGGTAATAACCGCATTCACCCAACCAGATTCCCTGAGGGTTGACGTTGAAATGTTTGTGGTGATTGCGGACCGCGACGTCGAGCTGCGCTTCGACAGCGCGCGGCGAGTGGCGTAGGTTGGGTAAAAAACCATGCGTGGCACCGCACGTTAAAATTTCCAAGTTGCCACGCCGTTGGTAATGGCGGAAACCATTCAATAGGTTACGCCCTAAGGCTTCGAACTTGAGATGACACGCTTCAAAACGGTTGCGGTACATGGCCGCGAGCGGCGCAAAATCAGGGTCGTGTTTGAGACGGGAACATTCCTTTTCGGCCAGTTCGCGCAAACGATCGAGGTGGTTGGCGTACCGTGATTGCAACAATTCATCCGCCAACATTTCACACAACGGCGGCGTGAGACTCATGGTCAAACGAAACGGGAGGTTGTCTTTTTCGAGCGCGTCGAATTCCAAAAGTAGGGGGATGTAGGTCTCGGTCATGGCTTCGTAAAGCCATTCTTCCTCAAGAAAACGCGCGTGTTCGGGATGGCGCACAAACGGGAGGTGCGCATGTAAAACGAAATTGAGATAGGCCATGAATCGCTGCGGTGGGGGCGGGTGAGGCTGTAGGCCGAGTCTAGGATTTGGCGCGACGGCGCGGTTTTTTCACCGGACCAGACGACGATGTTTGTGTGCCCGGCCCCGTGAACCCCCAGTCGGTAAGGGAGGACGTGGCGCTTGTGGTCGATGCAAACGGTGACTGGTCAGACGAGCCCTGGGGACGGCCGGTAGCGAGCGTACGCGTGACCGCACCACTGGTTACCCCAGCCGCTTTGATGCGACGTTTGGTCGCGTTCCAGCTCTCGGGTGCGTCCGAAGGGTTGGAGGTCAAGAGCGAAATAAAGTGACCGGATTCCCCAAGCCAACCGATTTCAACTTGGTACGCCAGTCCTGAAAAGGGCACGCGGAGATACCATTTACGGGCGTTGAGTGTGACCGGCATGACGGCAAAGTTGCGTTCGAAAATATCGCGTGAATCCCAATTCAACCTGAGAGCTTCGCGATAGTCTTCACCACGTCGTTTGATCTTTTCAGCGGTTGCCATTTTTTCGGGTGTGAGTTCCCAATAGGCAAACAAGTATTCAGGATCTTTGGTCATCAACACGAGTCGGTCTTCACCGTAGCGTTCAGGCAGTTCAGGAGTGTCTGCGGGAAAGCCGAATGCACGCTCAACATCGCGCGGGGCGAAAACTTTCGGCCGACGCGCCGGTACGGCGGTCTTGGGCAATGGCTTCACCACGGTGGTCTTGGTGCCTTTTGTGACAACACCGTCGGCGGTTTTTCCGGCTTTAGGTTTTGCCGCCTGTTTGCGGGTCACCGAACGTTTCACCTGACCTGCGGCTGTCGTTAAGGCTTTGCCAATCGCTTTGCCCGCCGCTTTTACCGAAGATTTCGTCGAGGATTTTACGGCGGATTTTTTCGCGACTTTTTTGACGGCCGTTTTGGCTATAGGTGCCGCAGGTTTTTCCGCGACCGATTTTTTAGCGGCGGATTTTTTCTTCGCGACGATTTTCGAAATGATCTTCGCGACTTTTTTCGCGACCTTTTGCGCCTTGGTCTTCAAAGAAGTTTTGGCGGTTTTCGCGGCCGGCTTCACGCTTTTTTTGGAAGGCGCCTTGGCCGCGGTTTTTTTGAGGGTCGCCTTGGGAGTGGTTGTCTTGGTGGCGCGCTTGGGAGTACTCATCGACAACCCCTTGTTCACATGAACTACCTGCGTTTGCGAACTGGTTGTCCCCAAACACTCACCCCCACAACGGAGGCCGACAGCTTCACGTAGTCTTCTGCGAAAAAGGTATTACCATCGAAGCTCCGGTGTCCATATTTCACGGCGAAGTCGAGTTGATGGCCGCGAGGGCCCAGCGGCATGCCGAACCCGGCCGTCGCGAAGAGTTCGGGGACCTCACGCAGGGCGTGCACCTTGTAGCCGGCTCCGGCGCGCCACGCGGTGCGCTCCAGCAGACTTTCGAAGGGGCTTTCCGAGGCGCGGAACTCGTACCCGGCGCTGAGTTGCCAGGCGGGGTTGAGATAGCCGGCGCCGCTCCACGCTTCATAGAACCCGTCCAGAACCACGGTTTGACGGCGATCGGGCTTCCACGAAGCGCCTAAGCCGACGATTTTGGGCAGTTCCGAGGTCGTATCGGGCAGCGGGTCGGACCCCAAGGTCTCTGTGCTCTGACTGCGTTTGACCTCAAGTTCGGTCGAGTGGGTGTAGGACGCGGCCAGATCAATGTTTTTGGGAAGGCGCACCGTGACCGATACCGACTGGTAACTGCCTTGGCTGCTGCTCTCGAGAGTCGTGTCACTCAGATCTTCGATTTCCAGAGGGCCGACTCCAGAAAAATCAGCCGGTCTCAGGGTACGGCTCTTGCCCAAAGCCAGGTTTTGGGAAACACCGAGCGCCAGCCAAGAGAGGGGGGAGTAACCCCAGCTGACCCCAAACACATACATGCCACCTTCAACAATGTAGGAGGCTTCTGGTTGGTTCCCCGACTGAGCGACACTCGCCTCGAAGTTACGGAGGTACGTCTGCTGATAGTAAGCACCAAAGGTTCCAAACGACTTGGACTTGATCAACGTGCCCAGCGTCGGGAAGGCCCCGGTGGCTTGGCGCGTCGAGGAGTTGTCATCGCGTAACCAGTCCACATCATGTTCCAAGGTTGCGATGAACACGGTTTTGTCGTGGAAGGCGCTGCGGCTCACGTTGGGGAGGTAGAATCCGCGAGGGCTCACGGCGGCTAGACCGCCTTCACCCATGGCGCGTTCACGCGAACCCATGGGGGCGACCGGCATGCCTTGGCCCTCTGGGTGAATGGACAGCGGTGAGAATTCGGCGTGAGCCGTCGACACGAGCGCGGCCAAGGCAGCGAACCGCGTGGTCGCACGAAGCAGGGTGCGGGGGCTCATCGGCCGGTCTCCAGAGGATAGAGGTACAGCTCAAGGCCGACCACAAGTCGACCGCCCGAGCGCTTAAAGTCAAGTTGGCCGGTCACGGGGTACCCGACTCGCTGGTATGTAGAGTCTTTCAGAAGATCTGTCGTGTCAAACACCGCTCGGTCTATGCTGCGCAAGAACATGTCCGGGGCAATTCCTGTCCCGCTGGTGTAGTTGCGGTTCAAAAGACTGCGCAATCCGCGTGTCACGCGCACATTCAACGAGTCTGCGCCGGGACGATAGAAGCGCCGGATGAGTCGGCGAGGTTGCGTGAGTTCTTTCCCCGTAGAGTCGACAATCTGACGCGGCTCAGCAATACTGCCGACGTTGAAGAACACTTCAAGCCGAAGTTGTGAGGATGACGGTTTGATGCTGAGCACCGCGGCGCGCGCCCAACCGGTGCG
>JBIIWL010000024.1:0-14137 GCA_044338885.1 Fibrobacteria bacterium | reverse complement strand
CGGCGATCACGGCGGTGGGGTGGATGAGGGAGGTGGGGTGGTGGGACATAGTAGGGAGGAGGTATTGGGTAGGGGGTAGGAGGAAAACATTCGACCGCAATAGGATCTGGCAGACCTTCGTTGCCATTACCTCCTACCCCTTACCCCTTACTTGGATTTAGACCATCGTCGCCTTGAGGACGGCTTCGGCGACCTTTTCGCCGCCGACGCTCGCGTAGGCATTGGCGGTGGCAAAGCCACGGCGGAACAAGACGAGTTCGACGTTGAGCTCAAGCACGTCGCCCGGGCGTACGGCTTTGCGAAAGCGCACGTCTTCGATGCCGGCGAAGGCCGGGCGCTTCCCGGCCGAGGCCTCAGGGAACGACTCGGCGATCAAAATGCACAGCGCTTGAGCGAGCGCTTCGATTTGTAAAACACCGGGCATCACCGGCTCATCAGGAAAGTGCCCTGCGAAGTAATCGTCGCTCGCACGCACATCGCGCACCGCGCGAATGCGCTTGCCTTTCTCCATTTCGGCGACCGTGTCGATGAACAGAAACGGCGGGCGATGCGGGATGGCCTTGAGAACGGCAGCGTGGTCGAGTGTGAAAAGTTCAGGTGTGTCGCTCATGATGCCAGTCCTTCGTGTAACGTGTTCGTCAATCGTGAATCAGACGCGTGGAGCGCGTCGAGGAGCAAATGGTTGAGGGCATGCCCGCCATTGGTGATGGTCAGGCGCAGCCGGGGCAATGCGAGGGTGCGCAAGGCCAAATCGCCCAGCAAATCTAGAACCTTGTGCCGCGCCGGTTCAGCCTTCAATCGAAAGGTGCGCGGGTGAATCAACGGGAACGCATTTTCCGCGTTTTCCGGTAGGGTCGACAGTGCCCTGGAGAATTCCTCTCTGGATTCGGCTAGCAGTAACCCCGAATCTTCTCTGGCTCCATCGAGCAACGTTTCATTCGGAAGCCCCGTCTTCAGGCGATAGGCCTGCCAGTCGGTCCAGAAGATAAATGTGCGGGCAGGCAAAATTTCTGACGGTGCATCATCCGTATTCTCGAGTAAAAACGATTCTTGAAACTCGCCACGGTTCAATGTGTAGCGTACGGAAAAGCGTGCGGCAGGTTCGGCTGTGATAGATCCTTCCGGCCCGGAATACGACCACGTCAAATCGGTCTCGTATTCGTGGCAGGAGATTTTTTGGGGGGGTGTGGTTGAGGCTCCCCGGTTTGATGCGGTCTCGAGCAACCCATACCACGGTTTTGCGCTCCCGTCGAGTCCTGGAATCTCCGCCGCGGTGCACGTGATGTCGAGCGGCTGCGCGGCGAAGAAGAGCGCCGCCGCCAACAGATGTTCAGGCGTGCGGATCACCGCGCCACTTACGGGGTGAGTCAGCACGGTGGCGCGGTGAGCGCGACGCGTGAGCGTCGCAAGGTCGCGCGCCGCGAGGGGGGACTCAAAATCCGGAAACACAAAGCGGAGGCCTAAGCCGTCGTCAGCGCGGCGCGCGACCCGCACGGTGGACGACACGCCCGAGTGGAGCGCGCGGCCGGAGATGGTTGTGGCGGGGGGCGTTATGGCTGCTGGTTGGGCCGTTGTATGGGCGTCCAATTGGTCGCCCTTACCATCGCCCCTAAACATGCCCGGCCCGTGATGACGCCACGTCCCGCCGCCACTGTGCGATCGGCCGCGCGGGAAACCCGGCGACGGTCTCGCCATCGGCGACATCTTTGGTCACACCCGATTTGGCGGCGACGGAGACGTTGTTGCCCAAGCAAAGGTGACCCGCGACTGAGGCCGCGCCACCCATTCTAAAGTTCGTACCAATCGTCGTGGAGCCGGCGATGCCCGACTGTGAGGCCATCAAAGCGCCAGCGCCGAGCACCACGTTGTGCGCGATTTGAACATGGCTGTCGAGTTTACAACTCTCGCCGATCGTGGTGGGGTGAAGGACCCCTGCGGCGATCACCGTGTTGGCGCCGACGAAACAGTCCGCGCCCAGGCGAACCCCGGCCAAGTGGGGCATGGGGCGCGGGCCCCGGCTCGGCGGCGGCGTAGTCGGGTCGGCATAAAACCCAAACCCGGCGGCCCCCACCACAACCCCCGCTTGGATCACCGTGTTGGCTCCGATCACGACGTGTTCGCGGATCACGGCGTTGGCTTCAATGCGCGATCCACGGCCGATGTACGCGCCAGCCCTGATCACGGCACCGGCCTCCACGGTCACATCGCCTTCGAGTAAACCGTCGACGACAGCGGTCGGGTGAATCGTGTTGCCCTCGCCTGCGGCGAAGGGAACTTCACGGCGGATGTCCGTGGCGCGCGCGCGCAGAATTGCGGCCAAGGCCGCGCGAGCGTCTACAATGCGAATGATGCTGAGTGATTCAGTCAGTCCGGTTACTGACGGCTCCGCGAGGATGAGCCCGGGCTGAAAGGAGACGAGCGCCTCAAGGTCGCGCCGGCGTGTGCCTGCGCCAAGAACCACCATGGTTGCGGACGCCTCCAAAGGGCCCGACGTGTCGCCTGAAAGACCGAGGTCGGTCAAACGACCCGGTTCTGCCAGAAACAGAAAACGCCGATCCGCACTGTGCGGCATCGGCGTTTTAGAGTCGACATATAAGGCGACAAGTTCCGGGATTGCGCCCGGCGCAAATCCCGTTAGGAAGCGCATGCCGGCCTGAAGGACCCGAGGCCTACTTGGCGGGGGCCGCGTTTTCCTTATTGAGGATCTCGAGCACGCGCTGAGTCAGGTCGTTGTCTTTCTTCCAGAACACTACGGCCCCGGCGGCGCGGTCAAGCACCATGTCGTAACCCTCTTGGTTGGCGACGTCCTGAATGGTCTTCTTGATCTTTTGCACGATCGGGTCGGTGATCTCCTGATTCTTCTGATACAGGGCTCCTTCCTTACCGTAGATCTGCTGCACGAACTGTTCGTAGTCGGCCTTCTTTTTGGCAAACTGGGCTTCCAGCTCTTTCTTCTTTTCGTCGGAGAGCATGAGCGATTGCTTCTCAAGGCGCTCTTTCATTTCCAGCAGTTCTTTCTGCTTGGCCTGCGCGTCTTGTTCCCACTTTTGAACCTGGCGGTCGTAATCGCGCTGGGCCTTCGTGGTTTCGGCATACTTCTCGAACAACATTTTGGAGTCGACGTGGGCGATCTTGAGGTCGGCAAACGATGCCGTGGCCAAGGAGAGCGCCGCGACCAGTGTGAGAATCCAAGTTTTCATTGTGAGGTCCTTCCGGGTTCTAACGAACCTTTAATTTATAATCCGCTACGCGTGACGGTAGTCGGTAGACGGTGGCAGAACGCGAAAACCGCTCCGATTTCTGGTGTTGCCACCATCCACCAACGACCGTCCACCGTCTGTCTTAAAACCCTTGCTCAATCGTGAAGTTGACCGTGGGGCTGCGGCCTACGCGCGGGTAGCGCTTGCCGTCGTAATCTTCGGGGTCGTCAAGCGGCCAACCGAAGTCGAAGCCCATACCGAACGGCGCCACCATGGGTACCACAACGCGGAACCCGAAACCGACGTCGCGGCGTAGGTCCGAGAGGTCGATTTCAGACCACGGGTCGGGTGCTTCGTCTTTGGGGACCGGGTTGTAAATGCCGCGACCCGAGGGGTCGTATTTGGCGAGGCGGCCGAAGGCACTGCCCGCGTCAAAGAAGGCCAACATGTAGAAGGTGTTCTCGACCACGGGGTAGGTGAACTCGGTGGTGAAGGAGAGGTAGCTGCGGGCGATGCGGCCGCCACCGACGGTGCCGGGGAGGTAACCGCGGAGCTTGCCTTGGTAACCAAGCAGGCCGCCCATTTGGTACAGCGCGTAGCTCTGCACGTTGTCACCCAGGATGATCCCCGTTTGGGTTTCGACCCCGAGCACCAGCTTTTGAATGACGGGGAACCACCAGTTGACGCGCGCATCCCATTGCGAATAATCGAAGTCGCCGCCCATCCAGCCGCCCACGCGCGACCAGCCGAGCGAGTAGCGCGAACCGTCGGAGGGGAAGAAGGGCAGGTTCTTATCGTCGCGCACCACCGTAAAGTTCACCGACGACTCGATACCCGAAGCCACGATCAAGTTGGCCTTATCGCGCGCTTGGCCGTTGTCGTTATAGGTGAAGTTGTACGTGGAACGGATCGTGAAGTAATCGTCAGGCCAGTTCAAACGACGGCCTAGCGTGAGGCGCAAGCCGTAGCGGAGGTAATCGTTGTAGTAGTCGTATTGTGAGATCTGCTTACTGTAGAACAAGCTGCCGCCCACCAAGGTGGGCGAGTCGAGGAGCCATGGTTCGGTGAAGCCCACCGAGTAGAGCTGCTTGTAAGGGCCTACCTCTACACTCGCATCGGCGCGCTGGCCGTTGCCCAAAAAGTTGGGGATCTGCAGGCCGAGTGTACCGACCATACCGTCGCGGCCGCTGTACGCCGCACCGGCGGAGAACGTGCCCGTACCCGCTTCTTTTTCGGTCACTTTAAACACGAGATTGACATCGGACCCATCGCCCGAGGCCTCGCGCTCGATATCGGGCTCGACGTTATCGAAGAACGCCAGCTGCATGATGTCGCGCTGTGAGCGCATGAGGAGCGATTGACGGTACACGTCGCCGGGGAAGAGTTTGACCTCGCGACGGACCACTTTGTCTTTGGTTTTGGTGTTGCCGCGCACATCCACGCGGTTGATGTGCGCGAGGCTATTCTCGCGCACGTTGAACGTCACGTCGACCAGGGTGTCTTTGAATTCCAAGTTGTCGTTCAATTCGACAAACAGGTAGCCCTCTTCGCGGTAGAGCGAGTTGACCTGGTATTTGATCTGCTCGTACTTGCGCTTGTTGAACACTTCGCCGCTGTCGAACAACACTTGGGCCCGCAAGGCTTCATCGCGTACGATGTTGTTGTGCACGAAGCCGGCGCGGTTGAAGTAGTAGCGCGCGCCTTCACGGACCGTCACGCGGATGTCGATATGGCGCTTGTCGGCCGTGTAGCTCATTGTGTCGCGCGTCACCGAGGCATCTAAGTGACCTAGTTCGCGGTAGTATTCAAGCAGCGAGTCCAGACCCATGCGGTAGTTTTCTTCGGCAAAATCACCCGAACGCCACCAGCGGTCTTCTTTAACGGGGAAGCGTTTGCGGAGCGCTTTGTCGGCCACGTGGTCGTTGCCCTCAAAGGTCACGTAGCGAACCGTGACTTTTTTGCCTTCGCTCACCGTGACGGTCACAATACCTTCGCCGGTTTTCTTGTCGATCTCTTGAGTCGCTTCGGCTGTGGCGAGCAGATAACCCTTGTCGCGGTAAATGCCGAGGATTTTTTGGCGCGACGATTCCATCGTGCCGACCGAGTAAACCTGACCTTCGATCAGGTCGATCTTGGAGCGGAAGTCGCTCTCCGAAAGCTTCTTTAAACCCTTATACTTCACCTTGCCGAGTACGGGCAGTTCGGTCACCGTGAAAAACAACACGATGCCGTCGAGGGCGAGCGGGCTGTCTTCTTCGACCTTGATGTCGGAGAACAAGTTCAGTTTATTCAGCGCCGAAACCGAGCCGCGGATGCGGTTGCGCAACACGGCGGGGGCGTAGGATTCACCCTTTTCCACCTGCAGGGCGTTGAGCATGATGGCGGCGTCAACGGTCTTGTTCCCCTCGATGCGGATATCGGCGATCCGAATTTGACGGGAGGGGCTTTGCAGAAACCCGGCCTGCGCGTGAGCCGCGGGGGGAGTCAACGCAAGAGTGACCCCCAACGCCAGGAGGCAAATTCGAAGAAAAACGGTAAAACGTTGCAAATGCCTGTCCTTCAATATCCGGGCGCTGAATGCGGTCGTACAGATTCCCGCAGAAAAACCGCAGGAAAGCCGGCCTAATATAGAAAGGTAGGGGGGGTGGAACCCGCCGTAAACCCCTCAAAAGGGGGGACTTCGGCGGGTGGTATTGTGAGGGTTTTCGGGGGAAATGTGGTCCCCCGGGGTGGTTCGGCGATTAACCGTTGCAGGTCAGCTGGTTGGTCAGATTGAAGTCTATGACCTTCCCGTTTTGGAGCACAATGTTTTTGCCTTCGACGCGTACCGAATCGCCGTTGGCAAAGGGCGTGACGCGAATACGGGCGGTCGCGGAGTTTTGGCTTCCCGAAACATCGAACAAGAGCACAGAGGCTTTACCCGGAGGTGACTCGGCATCTTCGCCATCGGCGTTCGCCCCGACACTCCAGGTGCTGGTCGTGATCGCGGCCGCGCTCACGCTCACGCCGAGCCAGCGGTAGGTGTTGGTGTCGCCGCCGGGTGCCAGGTAGCTCAAACTCCAGTAGGCGAGGTAGCGGGTCGTATTGTCGCACACCGTACCGAGGGGGCGCGCGACGTGCGTGGTGTCATTATAAACGATCGATGTGCTCGGAGCCGTTGTGAATTCATCTTCGACCGGGTCGGTCGTGCAACCGGAGACCCCAAGGGTCATGAGTGCCGCAAAGAGAACGGCGGAGAGTGAAAGGGGACGCAGACGTGCGAAAAAAATCGGGAACATGAAAAGCCTCAAACAGGAAAACTTCGACGTGAAGGTGATGCTGAATGGGGAAATTAAAACGGGGGAGGCACGATTCGAGACCGCAGACGCTCAGAGAATCATGACAGAAATGCAAACGGCGGATCAAGGATCCGCCGTTTGAAGAAGTGCGTTATATGGCCTGAATTCAAAGCGTCAAAGTGACACTTTGAATTTTCCTTGACATTAAGTCGTCGCGATTTCTTTTGCCGTTTCGACAGGGACCGCGGGCGTGTTGGTGAAGGTGAGGGTCTCACCGTCGCGATCCACGCGAAGCACGGAGTTGTCTGCCACGCGACCGCGGAGGATCTCATCGGCGAGCGGATCTTCGAGCAGCTTCTGGATTGAGCGGCGCAGCGGACGAGCGCCCAGCTGCGGGTCGAAGCCCTTTTCGATGATCAGTTCGCGCACCGTGTCGCTCACTTCCACCTTGATGTCGCGCGCCGTGAGGCGTGACTCCAACTCGCGAATCAGCAGATCCACGATTTGCGTCATGTCTTTGCGCTCCAGCGGGCGGAACACCACGATATCGTCAAGGCGGTTGATGAATTCTGGGTTGAAGGCTTTTTTCACTTCGTCCCGCACCATCTTCTCCATCCGCTCGAACTCGCTGTGCAGGTCGTCGCGGCTGAAGCCCAGGCCCGTGCCCTTCTTGATGTCTTTTGCGCCCAAGTTACTGGTCATGATGATGATGGTGTTTTTGAAGTTCACCTTACGGCCGTAGCTGTCGGTGAGCTGGCCGTCATCGAGGATTTGCAGCAACAGGTTGTACACATCGGGGTGAGCCTTCTCGATTTCGTCGAGCAGAATCACGGCGTAGGGGCGCTTGCGCACCTTCTCGGTCAATTGACCGCCCTCTTCGTAGCCCACGTATCCCGGAGGCGCCCCGACCAAGCGCGACACCGCGAACTTCTCCATGTATTCGGACATGTCGATACGAATCATCGCATCGTCAGATTCGAACAAGAAGTTCGCGAGGGCCTTGACCAACTCGGTTTTACCGACGCCCGTAGGGCCTAAGAACATAAAGCTGCCCATCGGACGCTTGGTGGAGTGCACGCCCGAGCGCGAACGGCGGATGGCTTTGGAAATCACTTCGATGGCGCGCTCTTGGCCCACCACGCGTTGACCAAGCTCTTGCTCCATACGGAGCAGGCGTTCGGTTTCGGCACCGGCCATTTTGTTGAGCGGCACGCCCGTCATCTTGGCCATCACTTCGTGAATCGCGTCTTCGTCCACCACGAGGCGTTCTTCACGCTTGGTGTCGCGCCACTTTTTGCGCATGTCTTCAAGCTCGGCCTTCAGGCGCTCTTGACTATCACGCAAGCGCGCGGCGGTCTCGTAGTCCTGGTGTTCGACCGAGGCCTCTTTTTCTTTCACCACGGCTTCAAGCTCGGCTTCTTTGTCGCGCAGCTCTTGCGGGATCGAGAGGCTGGCCAAGCGCACGCGCGCGCCGGCTTCGTCGATCACGTCGATGGCCTTATCGGGCATGAAGCGGTCGTTGAGATAGCGGTCGGCCATACGGACGGCGACTTCAAGGGCGGCATCCGTATAGGTCACCTTGTGATGCTGCTCGTAGCGCGCGCGCAAGCCCTTGATGATGAGCAAGGTTTCCGAGGGGCTGGGCGGTTCCACAACGATGGTCTGAAAGCGGCGCTCCAGCGCTCCGTCTTTCTCGATGTACTTGCGGTACTCGTCGAGCGTGGTGGCGCCGATGCACTGAAACTCGCCGCGCGAGAGCGCGGGTTTGAAAATGTTGCTCGCGTCGAGCGAACCTTCCGAACCGCCCGCGCCCACGATGGTGTGAAGCTCGTCAATGAAGACGATCACATTGTCGTTCTTTTGCAGTTCGGTCATGAGCGACTTGAGGCGTTCTTCGAATTGGCCGCGGTACTTGGTACCGGCCACGATGCTGCCCATGTCGAGGGTGACGACGCGCTTGTTTTCAAGCACTTCGGGGATGTTGCGCTCGACGATTTTTTGGGCGAGGCCCTCGACGATAGCGGTTTTGCCCACACCGGGTTCGCCGATGAGCACGGGGTTGTTCTTTTTACGGCGGCTTAAAATCTGAATCACACGTTCGATCTCTTGGGCACGACCGATGATCGGGTCGAGCTGGCCTTGGCGCGCGAGCTCGGTGAGGTCGCGGCCGAAGTGGTCGAGGAACGGGGTCTTGGATTTTTTGCGTGAGGCGGCGGCATCGGGTGTGGCCGAGGCGGCGTCACCGCCGCGCAACACGCGCTCGATTTCTTCCTTCACGCGTTCGTACTCGACGCCGATGGCGGCCAGTGCCGTGGCGGCGGCGCTTTCATGGTCTTTCATGAGAGCCAAAAGCAAGTGCTCGGTACCGATGTACTTATGGCTCATCGCTCGCGCTTCTTGCGCGGCGATCTCGAGCACCTTTTTGGCGCGCGGGGTGAACGGAATCATTTGGCCGATGGTCATCATCCCGCCGGAGGACGAGATTGATTTCTCGATGCTGCGTGCGAGTTCTTCTAGATCGACGTTCAGATTTTTGAGCACGGCCACAGCCACGCCATCGCCTTCACGGATCAAGCCGAGTAACAAATGCTCGGTGCCCACGTAATCGTTGCCGAGTCGCACCGATTCTTCGCGGGCGAGCTGCATGACTTTCTTAACGCGGTCGGTAAACATCCCGTTCATGATAATCCCTTTAAAATCCTCTCGGGCCCCGAAAAACCGCGACCCTGAAGCATGGTTTCAAAATACAAACCCTCTGACGCTCGTTTGATGGCTAGACCGTTCTAAAACGAAGCTATGCGCCCATTTAGCCTTCAGAGAGCAATCGGCGGGCCAACACGGCCCGTAAAACCGCTTGTGAGTCCCTCGGCGAGCCTGACGGTGTTTGCGAGTCGTTAGGCCGGGTCGAACCCTCTGGCCCACCTGACCCCGATGGCCCCACCACAGAACCCCCAACCTCACCTGCTGCCACAAGGTGGAAAGGCTGTGATGTCACCCGCAACGTTTCCAGCTTCGCTAAGAGCGAACGTGGGAAGAGGTCGGCATATACACCCGCCCGCGCCCAGGATGTGAGCACGTGCAGCTCCGGGCCTTCCATGTGCCGCGCCTCTTGGAGCACGCGAATGGCACGGTGCATGCGGTCGTCGAGGACGTCGGGTTCATGCGTGCGCCACCGTTGCATGGTTTCCGTTTCAGCACGCAACACCATGTTGACCTGTTCGGCGAAGCGTGCGACGAGGTCCTCGCTGGTCAGATCGAGCCCGCCGCGCGACAGGAGTCGAAAGTACCCGGCATCGGCTGTGCCGGGCTCACGCATGGAGAGCGGTTGAAGTTCGCACCCCATGGCGGCTAAGGCTTGGCGAATTTGCGGCACGTGGCGACGGGCGGCCAAGGCGGGCACGTGCAGGCCGGCTTCTAATTGAAGCCCAAGTCCTGCATAGGATGGATTCGAGGTCAGGAATCCAAAGGCGTCGGATCGTGCGAAAGCGGAGTTCTCTTGATCGCGTGCGAACTCTGTGGCGATGGCGGCCGCGCGGTCGAATATCGTAGAGAGGGCGGATGGTGTGGTGAGCTCGGCCGCTGCATTGTGGAGCGCCATGCGCACATGGGTCCACTGCTCGGTCTCACCGAAGAGCGCATGCTCGCCGGCCTCAACACCCGGTGTCCATTGCTTGAAATCACGTTTCCCCGGAAACGAGGCCGGGCGCTCCGGTAAATACATGCGTTCGCGTAAAACGCCGATCATAGTTGGAGACACGGCGGCCAGTGTCAACCCGGCATCAAACCCACGCGCCTGCGTTTGAGCCCGATAAACAGTGGCCAAACGCGCGCAGGTTTCGGGTGGGCAGGCAACCCAAAAGGGAAACCCCACGAAGTTTCGACGCGCGATCACGCGCACAAATAAAACCGAATCGGCATCGGCGGAGTGCGCTGCCACCGCAGCCCAAGGCACCGAGGCCTGTGCAAGCGAGGTTGCGGATGGGGGAGGGGGTGATGAACCCGGCGGGGGCTGTATCACGGGGTGGTCCCGCGTAAGCCATCGGGTTGTGGGACGCGCGCGCGGGACAGCGTCTCAAGCCGCAGGCGTAAGGCGGCGGCCTCTTCGTATTGTTCGGCGCGGAGGGCGTCAGACAAGCGCTCACGCAAGGCGGCCGCATCTTCGGCGGCATCAAGCGGGCTGACGCTCACAAGATCTGTGGGCGAGCGTTTATAGAGCAGAGGGTGAATATGCAGCAGGTCGGCAAACAAGGCGTTGCCAAAGTGGTCATAACAAGCCGGGCACCCGAGTAGCCCTCGCGCATGAAACTCGGCATGGGTAAACCCACACTGCATGCACACCAAGAGTGGCCGGGCTGTGGGCAAACCGGAAGGCATCTCTGATCCGGTCATGCCGGTTCCAGTCGCCCCTCGCGCAAAACGAGTGGGCGATCGGCGCGCTGCGCGAGGCCGGCGTCGTGAGTCACGACGAGCACGGCGACTTGGTGGTCACGGCTTAATGCGGCGAGCATGTCGTGCAACGCTTCTGAATTTTTAGTGTCGAGATTCCCAGAGGGCTCGTCGCATAACAGCGCGGCGGGATTTCGGATTAAGGCCCGCGCGACGGCGGCTCGTTGACGTTCGCCCCCGCTCAATTGCGAGGGTACATGTTCGAGTCGGCCCTCAAGCCCAACCTGAACGAGCAGGTCGCGCGCACGCGCACGACCTTCGCCCGTCAGCGCCGCGGTACCGCCGATGCGTAAGGGGAGCAATACATTTTCAAGGACCGACAGATCGGGGAGCAAATGGTGGAACTGAAACACGAAGCCAAGCTCACGATTGCGAATGCGCGAAAGGCGCGCATCGCCGAGTGCCGAGACGTCCTCACCACGAAATAATACGGCGCCTGTTGTAGGGCTTTCGAGCATGCCCAGAATGTGAAGTAACGTGCTTTTACCTGCGCCCGAGGCGCCGGTGATCGACACGAAATCGCCTGCCGTTAAATCGAAATCGAGATCACGAAACAACTCGATCCGACTGCCCGTTTCGGTGAAGATCTTGGACACGCCGCGCAATGACAATAGAGGTTGCGTCATGCGAATACTCCCGTAGGATTCTTAGAATGAGCAATGCTCAATGAACAATGCTCAATAGATTTGCTACGAACCGACACTTTCTTCGCACCCATATTGAGCCTTGAGCATTGCTCATTGTTCATTTTCCAGTTACTCATGCCGTATCGCCTCCACCGGGTCTTGGCGCGCGGCTTTGAGCGCCGGCGGCAAGGTGGCCAAGCCGCACAGCAGATTGGTCAGGGCCAGTACACCCAGCACGTCTAGGATGCGCAGATCAACCGGCAGAATGGTGACGAAGTACACGTCGCCGGGCAAACGGATCAAGCCGAATTCGCTTTGCAGCCAGACGCTGAGCAAGCCCAGCAGCGTGCCGACGACCGACCCCAACAGACCGACCATCATCCCTTCGTACACGAAGATGCGGAGGATCGAGCGACGCGTCGCACCCATGGCGCGCAAGATGCCGATCTCACGTGTTTTGTCGTTGACCACCATGATGAGCGATGAAATGATGTTGAAGGCTGCAATGATGATGATGATACCGAGCGCGAGGCCGACGAGGACTTTTTCGTAAGCCATCCATTTGATCAAGGTTTCGTTCTTCGCCTGCCAGTCGACGGCGCGGTAGGGGAACCCGAGGCTTTCTTCCAAGGCGGTAGACACGCGCGGACTTTGGCTGGGGTCTTTGATTTTTAGTTGCAGTCCTGTGACGGTCCCGTTTAAGCCGAACAGTCTCTGCGCGGTTGCCAGCGAGACGTAGGCGAGCGTTTCGTCGTATTGATACATGCCCGACTCGAATGTGCCCGCGACCACACAGGGTTGAATACGCGGCATCATCCCAGACCCTAGGCCCGAGAAGTCACTTTGCGAAAAGTCCGCGAGGAAGACCTTATCGCCGGGCGATGCGCCCAGGCGCACCGCCAATGCCGCCCCGAGGATGACTGAGGGAAAACGGCGGCCGGAGGTGTCGGCGAGCGAGTCGAGGTGGTAGGTGCCGCGCGTGACAGTTTCAGAGAGTCCGATCACGCCGCGCGAAAGTTCGGCGTCGATGCCGTAGACCAAGATGCCGTCTTGGTGACCGCGATTGGAGATCACGGTTTTGGCCAAGATGTAGGGCGCGGCCCCGGTGACTTCTGGGTTTTTAAGGACGCGGGCGCGCAAGGCTTCGTGGTCGTCGATCGGTACGAATTGGTGGCGGTTGAGTTCGATATGGGCGTCTTTACCCATAAGCTGGCGATTGACCTCGTCTTCAAACCCATTAATGGCCGAGAGCACGAAAATGAGCAGCCATGTGCCGATCATAACGCCCAGGGCGGAGAACAGGGCGATCAGGCCTGACGAGAGGCTGCGCCGTTGGGCCCAGAAGTACTTACGGGCGATGAAGGGTTCAAATGACATGGAGGGACAATAGTAATTGGCGGGTGGCCGGGCTGCGACCGGCGCGAGGCGGTGTTGGCCCTCCTCGTCGTACAACCGGTACGACTGCGTCGGGCCGCCTAGCCTCGCTTGGTCTCGCCTCGGCCTTGCGAATGGCCTATGTCGATGCTATGGTCAACATGGTCTGTCCCGTCATTCCCGCGAAGGCGGGAATCCAGTCAGAGGGCATCGGCCTGTTTCTACCCCTTGGATTGGTCCGCTAGCTCCGGCAAGTTATTCCGATGGCGCTTCTTCTGCAGCCTATTAGACTGAAAGGAAATATTTATGACATCCTTGATTCGCGAGCTGCAGGAAGAATGCTTAGATGACAAAATTGATACGAGCAGTCTGTTGCGAAAAGCCTTGCTAGTGGCGAAGAAACTAAAAATTCAGGACATCGAAAATTGGTTGCAAAGTGAAATTAACGGCTACCAAGAAGATTCAAAAATCCCTGACTATAGAGTGCTCAGGGGTCAGGTAAAGATGCGAAATCCAGTCAACGGGATTAATATGCCCGTGATTTTTGAAAACGAATCTGAAGAGCGCTTCGCGAGCTTTATGCCAAATGGACAGTCTGTATCTGAATTAGAAGAGATACTGAGTAAAATGGATGCTAAAAGTGGATTAACGATGGAATTGCCCCATTTCTTGACCGCAGCAATTATGAAGGCTGGCCATAGGATGTCCAAACCATATTTACATATCCAGAGTTCCCAGTTAAAAGGGATCACCAGTGTTGTAAGAACAAGATTGATGGAATGGGCAATTACTATGGAAGAAAATGGAGTCCTTGGAGAGGGGATCGTTTTTTCTGAAAAGGAAAAACGAGCTGCGTCTACGGTGGTTTACAATATCGGAACTATGAGTAATTCCCAAATCCAACACGGAAACAAAGGCTCGACCCAAAGTTTTTCTTCCAACGAATTCGATACACAAGCAATTGCTGCGCTTCTAACCTCGATTGAGGTCTCAATTAAAAATCTGGGAATACCCTCTGAAATTCAGAATGATATAATGAACGATATGACAACGATACGGGCTCAAATTGGCAAAGGGACTCCAAGCCAGAATATCATAACGGAAAGCCTCAAATCGTTGAAGGCTATTTTCGAGAATGGGCTAGGTGGTGCTGTCGGTACAGGAATTGTTGCCGGAATAAGCACGTTCTTGATTTAATTTCTCTCTATGCTTC
>JBIIWL010000185.1:0-4292 GCA_044338885.1 Fibrobacteria bacterium | reverse complement strand
GCGAAGGGAAGACCATCGCCTTGGCCGATGGCAGTTCGGCATCCAGCGCCAAGACCGTATCGACCAAACGGGGCAGCGGCAACCGGCGCGGGTCGAAATGAATTTGCAGGGAGCGAATGCCCGGCGTGAGGTCGAGCAGCCCGGTCGGCCCCTCGGCGCGCAGCGCTTCCAAAAGCGACTGCACGCGGGCCCGCAAGGTCAGGTCAAGTTCTAACTCACCATATTCCACCAGCAAATGCGCGTCGGCTTGACGACGCAAACTCAAGCCCGGGTACGACCCGTCAGGCAAGGGTGCCACGCGCCACAGCAAGGCGGCATCGGGGTCGAAAATAGATGACCGCACCGAGCCGAAGGCGACGGAGACCGATTGGCGTTCGGTGGGAATGCGGCCCGTGGCCATGATCGCGGCGATGGTTTTCTCTTGTTGTTCCAACGATGCCGCCGCGTGCGCCGCATCCCAACGGTGAAAGCGCACGGTATCGCCGGGGCGCAACTGGCCGAGCTTCCACAGCTCGGCTTGCGCGGTCACGGCGGGGCACACGAAGCCGCCAAGGCTCGGCCCATCGGGTCCGAGCAAAATCGGCATATCACCTGTGAAGTCGATCGCGCCGACCGCATAGGCATTGTCATGAATATTCGACGGGTGAAGCCCCGCCTCGCCACCATCGCTACGCGCCCATGTCGGTTTGGGCCCTTGCAACCGCACACCCGTGCGGTTGCTGTTGTGATGCACGGTATAGTCCGTCGAAAACAACACCACGATATCTTGCGGCGTGAAAAAATCGGGGGCCCCATGCGGGCCGTACAGCACGCCAATGTCCCAATGGCGTGCCATCGCCACCGGCGATGCGGGGGCGGGCGTAGATGCGGGGGGATGCCGTAGGGCCGCACCGACGTGCAGCCCATCGTACGGCCCCACATGGATGACGTCCCCCGGCAACAACGCCCGCCCGTACGGCCCGCCGAATTTACCGAGTTCGAAGGTCGCGCGGCTCCCCAAGTAAGGGGTCGCCGCAATGCCGCCGCGCACGGTGAGGTAACCGCGTAAACCCGCGCCGCGGCATTGGCCTAACTTCAGCACCTGCCCGGCGCGTACCCCGAAGGCTTGCCACCACGCCACCACAACGCCATCTAGCGTTGCGGCAAAATCACCACCGGTTAAACAAACCACGGTATCGGCATGAAAGCGAATCGTGGGGCCCGAGAGCGTGAACTCAAGCCCCGCGGCTTCAGACGCGTTGCCCACTAAGGCGTTGCCAATACGAAACGACAACGCATCCATCGGCCCAGAGGGCGGCACGCCCACATCCCAATACCCTGTGCGGCCCGGCCAATCTTGAACCGTAGTTTGCGCGCCGGCTTCTATGAGTTCGAAAGCCTCGGGGGCGTACACAAATCGGCCTAAGAAACCGGTGTCCACCGCGCCTTCGGCGAATTCGGGCGAGGCGGCGACGGCTGATAAATAATCGACGTTGGTGACGAGGCCTTCGAGTGCCGTGCGCTCAAGCGCATCGAGCAGCGCGTTGCGCGCGGACTCGCGGTCTGCAGCGTGCACGATGATTTTGGCCAGCATGGGGTCGTAGTGCGGGGTGATCACACTGCCGCGCTCCACCCACGTCTCTACACGAACGGGTTTATCGGATGGATCCAAAAGATCGGCACCACTGGGGAATAAGGCTTGCGAGAGCGTGCCTGTCGAGGGGCGGAAATCGCACAACGGGTTTTCGGCATACACGCGCGCTTGCAGCGCGTGGCCTTGGGGCGCTTTCGGCCAAGCCGACAACGGACCGGCGACGGATTCCAAAGACTCCCCGCGCGCCAAGCGCACCATCCATTCCACAAGATCGATGCCCGCCACTTCTTCAGTCACCCCATGCTCGACCTGCAAGCGCGTGTTGACTTCGAGGAAGTAAAACTCCTGGCGGGCGGCATCGTAAAGAAACTCCACCGTGCCGACAGAGCGGTACTTAACGGCCGCACACAACCGCACCGCGCAGGCATGCAGCTCTGCACGCACCGCAGCGGGGATCCCCGGGGCGGGGGCTTCTTCGATCACTTTTTGGTGCCGCCGCTGTGCCGAACAATCCCGATCGCCAACGGCGATCACCGCGCCGCTGCCGTCCCCCGCCACTTGAACCTCAACGTGTCGCCCCTGCTCCACATAACGTTCGACGTACGCGCCGGCATCTTTAAAGTTCGCTTGGGCCAAATGGCGCACGCTGTCCCACGCGGCCGCAAGCTCGTCCGCACTGCGGCACAGCCGCATGCCAATGCCACCGCCACCCGCGGTGCTCTTGAGCATCACAGGGTAACCGATGCGTTCGGCTTCGATCAACGCCTCGGCCGCATCCGCCAACAAACCACTGCCCGGCGTGAGCGGCACGCCGTGGGCCGTCGCCAACTCGCGCGCTTTATGTTTGAGACCAAACGCGCGCATGTGCGCGGCGGTGGGGCCGATGAACACGATTCCGGCCTTTTCACACGCTTCGGCAAAGTCGGCATTCTCACTGAGAAACCCATAACCGGGGTGGATCGCCGACGCGCCGGTTGCGCGCGCCGCTTCAAGGATCAAGTCGGTGCGCAAATAGGAATCGGCCGGGCGCACCCCGCCCAGTGCGACCGCAGTGTCAGCCCCGCTCACATGCATCGACCCTTTATCGGCGTCGGAATAAACCGCCACCGATTGGATATTCAGGGCGCGTAAAGTGCGCTCCACACGGCACGCGATCGCGCCGCGGTTGGCGATCAAAACCGTATGGAGGGGGAGCAAGGGTGAAGGCGGCAGAGCCTTTTCTTGTGCCCCTGCAAACGCCAACCGCAATATCTTATCGGACTTTGGCATCTCTTTTAATTCCAGATCATGACACGCACCGGCGTCGGGTTGTAAGCGTTACACGGATTATTCAATTGCGGGCAGTTGGAGATCAGCACGATGACATCCATCTCCGCGCGCAGCTCCACGTACTTGCCGGGCTCAGACACGCCGTCGGCAAAGGTCAACGCCCCGGCGGGCGTGACCGGCACGTTCATAAAAAAGTTGATGTTGTGGGCGATATCGCGCTTACCCCAGGGATGATGCGCATGGCTGCACGTCGACAACTCTTTGAGAAAGGTATCGCGACAGCTGTGCATGTATTTCTTATCGAGCGCATAGCGTGTGGTGTTACTCTCCGCCGAGCAGGCGCCGCCAAGCGTATCGTGCCGCCCGCAGGTATCCGCCGTGATCGTCAGCAACGCGTGGCCTTCCGTCGACATCAACTTTGTACCGGTGGAAAGAAACAGGTTGCCTTGTTCACGGATCGTATCCGTCGCGCTATAACGCTCTTCGGGGTCGGCCGCGCTGTAGAACAACGTATCGACCGCTTGATTGCCCTCTAAGTCGACGATGCGCAACGTTTGACCACGACGCACCGTATGCATCCACCCATCGCCCGCGGCGATCACTTTGTCATAGACCGAATCTTCCGCTTGAAAGACGCTCTCGACGTAATTGAGCACCGGCATTTACACGCTCTCCATCATCAAATAAGACGCTGTGTTCACAAAGGCACGACCGTTTTCAGGACGCGAGGTCAGGCAAATATCCTGGGGGGTAAGGGCGGGCGCGGCGTACACGGCGAGTTCAACCGCAGGGGGGCTCCACGCGCCCGCCGGGTGAAGCGGATGCGGGGTGTTGGAAAGCACCACGAGCGTGTCCATCTCGGCCCGTAGCTCAACGTATTGACCTGCTTTGGCATGACCGATCACGAAGCTGAGATTTCCGGCATCATCAGCCACGACCTTACTGAAAAAATTGACGTTGGCATGCAGGTCACGTTTCCCCAAGCCATGCTTAGCCATCTCAATCAAAAAGTTGTCGCGGCCGTTGCGGTGCCACTCATTGCGGTCTTCTTGATAATTGGTATCGCCGAACTTTTCGGCGCTAAGGCGGGCGTCGATCACGCCGCAGATCGTGTCGTGCCATCCACAGGTATCGGCGGTGATCGAACACAACGCACGGCCCATATCGGAGTGCAGCATGCGGCCCGTCGTGAGGTAGGCGGTGTATTGGGCCTTAAGGGTGTCGGGCATGTTGTAGCGTTCGAGCGGTGCGGCGGCGTTGAACAACAAGGCCGAGACGTTGGCGTCGTCACCAGCAGCGGTGAGACGCATGACCAAACCGCGCCGCAGCACGAGAGAGGTCATCGCGCCGCCGCGCAGGGTTTCGGTATATAGTGGTTTTAACATTGAGGGCCTTATTTGAAGAGGGCGAGCAGTAGCTCGCCCTTGCGATGAGGTGGTGTAGGGTGTCG
>JBIIWL010000184.1:0-4297 GCA_044338885.1 Fibrobacteria bacterium | reverse complement strand
GATGTCGTAGACGCGCTCGGAACGACCGGTGGTTTCAATGACGGTAGGGACTAGCATGAGGCCTCTTTGTTGGACGTCCGTGTAAGCGAAATCAGGACGACCTAATATAACCAGTCGGGCGCGGAGTGCCTATTTCTGGGCGTTTTGTAGCGTTTTGGAACAATGGACCTATCATCGGCGGCGTGATGTAGGGGCAAATGATCATTTGCCCCTACAAACCGATCCACGTGGTTCGTTACGCCGCCGTGTACCCAATCACCAAATCCAACGTCTTTTCGGCTTTGACCTCTTCACGAATGTCGAGGATCTTGCCGCTCTGGCGCAGGTTGGCTTTGAGGCCTTCGAAGTCGGTGCCGTAGCGCATCGCGAGTTCGCGGATGCGCGCATCCACGGCCTCTTGATCCGGCTTCACGTTTTCCTTGTTCGCGATGGCTTCGATAATGCGCCAGCGGCGGATCTGGTTCACGGCTTCGGCTTCGAGGTCCGAGTGGTCGTGGCCGTGGTCATCGTGGTCATGCACATGACCCTGTTCCTTGAGGCGGTTCTCGACGTAGTTGCGAATGCGCGCCTTGGGAATTTCGATCGGGTGGTTTTGCAGCAAGCGCTCAATACCTTCGTTCCAAGCCGTCTCGCGCGCTTGGCGCACGTTGGCTTCCGCGAGGCGCTCTTTGAGCTTCTCGTTCATTTCGGCCACGGAGTCGTAGCCGATGCCCTTGGCGAATTCATCATTGAGTTCGGGAAGCTTCACTTCAAGAACCTGTTCAATCGCGAGGCTGTAGGCGGCGGGTTTGCCCGCCATCATCGGGTTGGCGAAGTCGGCGGGGTAGGTGAACGCCACATCTTTGGTTTCGCCCTTGGTCGCGCCTTCGAGCGCCTTATCAAGCGCTTCTACGCTGCCCTTGCCCAATTCAACGCGGAACACCGGGTATTGCGGCAGCGGTTGCTCTTGGCCGTCCATTTCAAGGCGCAGGTAGCGGGCCATCACCACGTCGCCCTTGGTGGCGGCGCGGTCGGTCGGCGCTTCGGCAGCCAGCTGGCGGCGGATGTCTTCGATCCGTGAGGTCACGGTCGTGTCATCAACCGGGGCGGCGTTGACGGCGATGTTGAACTTGTAATCGCCGAGCACCACTTCGGGGTCGACTTCGAGCACGGCCTGAAACACGACGGGCTTGCCGTCTTCGTTCTCGATCTTTTCCACGCGGCCGGGGCCGACGGGATCGATGTTGTGTTCTTTGCAGGCTTCGCGCACGGCGTCGTCCACCAGCGTCTCAAGCGCTTCGGCGGCGATGGGCTCTTTGTAGCGGGCCGCGATCACATCCTTCGGCACGGCGCCGGGGCGGAAGCCGTTCACCTTGATGGTCTTGCTGTATTTCTTGAGCTTGTCTTGGAACACCTTATCGAGGCGCTCGCGGGGGATCTCGATGTCGAGGACGCGCTCGGTGGCATTGGGCTGGCTTAAGGTTGCTTTCACGGTGTGGCCTTTCTGATTTTCTACTGAAATTCTGCCGGTGGTTTTCCGGGCATAACGGTCGTCCGCTTGATGCGGGGAGATGATGGTGCGAAGGGAGGGACTTGAACCCTCATACCGAGGTGCCAGATCCTAAATCTGGTGCGTCTACCAATTCCGCCACCTTCGCGCGCGGGAGGGGGAAATATAGCCCCGCGAGGGGGCGGGTTGAAGGTGCGAGCGTGGGAAAGTCCCGAAAATCATGGGGTTATTGAGGGAATCCCGGTTCAAACATGAACCGCCGTGCGGCCGGATACGGCGGCACGGCCTCCCCCCCCAACGTGCTGTTTTTGACCCGGGCGGCCCGAATCTCAGGCCAGCGGCCGATTAGTCTTCGGGACCGGCGTACAGGATGTGGTCGAGGGTGAACTTCGATCCAGAATGGTGGATCTGAACGGTGACCAAGCCTGCGGTGTCGGCGGTATACAAGTGCACATGCTTGGTGTAATCGAAGACGTGGTAGTTGTTGATGACCAAGTCGGGGTGGCCTGCAATCACGACGCGAATCGAGGAGGTATCCTGGGTCTGCATGTGGACCCCGAGGGTGATCTCCCGCTTGCGCGTGCGCAAGACGAAGGTGGAGGGCAAGGCGTTGAGGGTGGTAAAGGCGTAGCGGCCCTTATCGCGCGGAAGCTTCTGCCAGGTGCCGAGGTCGAACTTGACGGCGCTGTCGCCTTCGGAGAGAATGCCCGCGTGCTCGAAGAGGTCGGTGACCAGCGGGGCGGGTACGACGACACCGCCCGTACCCTGTTGCGCGGCGGCGCGTTTCACGTAGGTATACAGCAGATGGCCGGCCACCGCCATGCCGCCGTCGTTGGGGTGCGAGAGCATATCGTAGAAGATGTCATCGAACGTCAGGCGACCCTCCGCTACGTAGGGCCAAATCGCATCGCGGTAGCTGATCATGGGCACGCCGTAATGCGCGGCCACCGGGGCGTGAATCGCCTGAGCGTTGCCCCCGATCGGGTTGGATGTGAACAAGGTGAGCACGGGAACATCGGGATCGTATTTGAGGGATTGGCGCACAACGCCTTCGAAGGTGGCCTGAAGGCGTGCGTCGGTCCCGTTTTGGTTGTCGTTGACCGCGTGCTCAAGCACGATCATGTCCGGATTCTGAGAGAGGATGTCTTCAGCGGCGCGAGAGGCGCCATACCGGCTGCCGGTGGCTGTGACGCCTGCATTGATCTCGATGACGGTGTCGAGGTTGGGGAACGCGCGCTGCACGAAGCGGCAAAATAGCGTGGAGTAGCGGAGGTCTTGGCGCGATGAGAAATGCCCTTGCGTGACCGAGCCGCCGAGGAAGGCGATCCGCAACGTTTTACGGCTGCCGGCCTTCTCGAAGAACCGCTCCATGCGGGCGTTGGATGTTGTGGTGATCAGCCCGCGTTCGGTGGAGGTGTCGTTGGGAAAGACCACCGTGCCCACGGAGAAGCTGGTATCCCAGGTGGGCACAGGGCGCGCCGAGTTTTCGGACGTAAGACAGCCGCTGAGACAGGATAGAGCGCCGCCCAACAGGGCGAGCGATGCGAGACGGAAAACGGTTCGAGACATTCAAAGAAAACTACATCCGTGGAACGCCGCGACCGCAGCATCGCGCACCTGCCCTTATTCTGCGTACAGCACGTAATCGATCAAAAACGGTTTCGAACCCGTGTGGCGGATTGTAACGGTCTGCGGCTGTCGCGAAGGGTTGGAAAACTGCCGCACGACGCGGGTGTACTCCAGGACGTAATAGTTGTTGAAAGGGGTCTCGGGTCCGTCACCAACTTTCAGGTAGACCGTTGAGGTGTCCGTGGTTTGCATGCGCAGGCCCAAGGCGATTTCACGGTGGTTGGTCGTTAACGTCAACACGGAGTTGCCAGTGGCGCTGGAGAGGAACCCACGCCTATCCTTAGAACCGGTCACAGCAGTCCACCCTGATGCCGTCACGCTCACCGAAGTATCGGCCGTGGTGAGAATCCCGGCCTTTTGATAGAGGTCCGATTGGTAGGGTGCCGGCAACGCGACACCAACGTTCGTCGGCGCGCGGTCAGCTTCAAGTAAAAAGCGGTACAGCAGATGGGCGGTCATGCGGTGACCGGTCTCGCTCAAATGGGGGTCGTCAAGGAACACATCGGTCCACGCGAGCCGCCCCGATTCAACCAGGGGCCAGAGGGCGTCCCGGGAGCTGATCATCGGCAGATGGTAGTGTCGCCCGATTTCGGCATGCAGTGATTGCACGTTGTTGCCATCGGCCTTGGCGGTGAACAACAGGATGACGGCCTGTTCAGGGTCGTGGGCGAGGCACTGACGGACCAGGCCTTCTAGAGCCGCGCGGATGAAATCGTCGTCTCCCGAGATGTAGTCGTTGACGGCGAACTCGATCACGACGAGGTCGGGCGAATGGACGAGCAAATCGGTTGCGACCCGTGAAGCCGCGAAGCGGCTGTTGGTCGCGGAGAGCGCTACGTTCACCTCACGAATCGATGGAGAACTCGGGCAAACAGTATGCAGCCAGGAGGTGAGAAGGCTTGAGAAACGGGCTGACTGATGCGTGAGGTAAGGCCCGACCGTGATGGATCCGCCGATATATCCGATGGTTAAATCTTCACCTGCCGCACACTTGTCAAAAAATTTTGTGACACGGCCGTTGACCGAGGTGGTGAGGTTGGCTCGGGCGAAAACCGTATCGTTGGGGAACCTGACCGAGCCAACGGTGAAGGCGGAATCGGGGTGAACGTAAACCGGTTTGGGATCAGACGGAAAGATGCATGCCACCAAACACAAGGCAACGCCTGTCAGTATCGCTAA
>JBIIWL010000183.1:0-4307 GCA_044338885.1 Fibrobacteria bacterium | reverse complement strand
CTAGACAATCCGGGAGAGGAGGCCCACTTCATCCTAAATTTCCCGAACCAGGCTTTCCCGCCCCTCCCGCTGCCGCGTCCCGTCGCAGCGGCACAGGTTCGTGGATCGTGCCGCACCTTTGACCTTCAGGACCCAACCGCCATGGACAGCCGCTACAGCCCGCAAGACATCGAAACCAAATGGTACGCCACATGGGAGAACGCGGGTGCGTTTAAACCTGCGGGCAAAGGCGTTAACGCCGACAAACCCTTTACCATCGTCATCCCGCCGCCGAACGTCACCGGGGCGCTGCACATGGGCCACGCGCTCAACAACACCTTGCAGGATGTTTTGATCCGCTTTAAACGACTCCAGGGGTTCAACACCCTCTGGCAGCCGGGCGTCGACCACGCGGGTATCGCCACGCAAAGCGTGGTGGAACGCATGCTGCAAAAAGACGGCATCAGCAAACATGATTTAGGCCGCGACAAATTCGTGGAACGCGTGTGGGAATGGAAGCACGAATACGGTGGCCGCATCGTCGGCCAGCTCAAGCGCCTCGGTGCATCGTGTGATTGGTCGCGCGAGCGTTTCACCATGGACGAGGGCCTCTCGCGCGCGGTGCGCGAAGTGTTCGTGCGTTTGCATGAGGACGGCCTGATCTATCGTGGCGCCCGCCTTGTGAACTGGAGCCCGGCGCTGCAGACCGCTCTGGCGGATGAAGAGGTTGAAAACAAAGAGAGCAAGGGTCACTTCTGGTCGATCCGCTATGCGCTCGAAGAGAACCCTTCAGAAGGGATTGTCGTCGCGACGACACGCCCCGAAACGCTGTTCGGCGATGTGGCCGTGGCCGTGCATGCCGACGACGAGCGCTACAAGCATCTCATCGGCAAAAATGTGTTGATCCCGATTATCGGCAAGGCCATCCCGATCATCGCGGACGAACATGCCGACCCGACCAAGGGTACGGGTGCGGTGAAGATCACACCCGCGCACGACTTTAACGACTACGAAGTTGGCCTGCGCCACGGCCTCAAGCCCGTGGTGGTCATGAACCTCGACACCACGCTCAACCACCATGCAGGCCCGTATGAGGGCATGAAGCGTTTCGACGCACGCAAAAAATTGGTGAAAGAACTCGAAGAGCTGGGTGTATTGGTGGCAGTAGAGGACCGTATGGTGTCGCTGCCCATCTGTTACCGCTCGGGCGATGTGGTGGAGCCCACGCTGCTCGCGCAGTGGTACGTTAAAATGGCGCCCCTCGCTGACCCCGCCTTGGCAGCGGTGGAACCCGATGCCGAAGCCGGTAAGGCCGTACGATTCGTGCCCGAACGTTACCTCAAAACCTACCGCCAGTGGCTTGAGCCGCGACGAGACTGGTGCATTTCGCGTCAGCTGTGGTGGGGTCACCAAATCCCCGTGTGGTATGTGGTGTCTGAAACCGCTGGCATCGTGCGCGACGATACCCCGTTTGTGGTGGCGCGGAGCGACGAAGATGCGCTCGCGCAGGGGCAAGCAAAATACGGCACGACGTGTGTACTAAAGCGCGAAGAAGACGTGCTCGACACCTGGTTCTCCAGTGCGCTCTGGCCTTTCTCGACTCAGGGCTGGCCTGACAAGACCGAAGACCTGGCTACGTTCTACCCGACGGATGTGCTGATCACCGCGCGCGACATCATCTACTTCTGGGTGGCGCGTATGATTTTCTCGGGGCTCAAATTCCTCGATCGCGCACCGTTCCATACGGTGTACATCCACGGCACCATTCTCGACGAGAAGGGCCAACGGATGAGCAAATCGAAGGGCAACGGCATCGACCCGATCGAGATGATCGAACAATTCGGAGCCGACGCGGTGCGCTTTGCGCTGCTCACGCTGACGACCGAAGGCCAAGACATCAAGCTTTCACCCGTTAAGTTTGAGGGTGGCCGCAACTTCGCCAACAAGCTGTGGAACGCCGTGCGCTTCGTGCACCCGCACCTCACCGCTTCGGCCGATTCACTGGAAGGCCTCGATCTCACGCTCGCCGACAAGTGGATCCTCGCCCGATTGAACGAGACGATTCGCGAGGTGGAAACGGCGCTCGAAGCGCCGGCGCTGCGCTTCTCCGATGCCGCGCAAGCGCTGTACCGTTTCACGTGGGACGACTTCTGCTCGCGCTACCTTGAGATTCGCAAGAAGGATATCACCGGCGAAGAAGGCCCTGCGAAAACGCTGGCTGTGACCGTGTTCCGCACGGTGCTTAAAGACCTGATCGCGATCATGCACCCGTTCATGCCCTTCATCACCGAAGAAATCCGCGAGGCCATCGGCGAACAAGGCCTGTTGATCACCGGTTCCTGGCCTCAAGCACGCGGCGTGACCTTCACCGCGCACGACCAACGTTTGATGGACGGCGTTTTAGGAATCACCGAAGCGGTCCGCCAAATCCGTGGCAGCTCGGCACTCTCGCCCGCGCAAGCGCTTTCGGTGCGGGTGCACCTCGATGATGCCGCCTTGACGGCGGCGATCGCGCCCCACACGTGGATGATCGGCGGCCTCGAAAAAATCGGCACGCTTGATTTCGACGGCCCCAAGCCGCCGTTCGCGGCCTCTGCTCTGATCACCGGCGGCAAGGTGTACGTGCCGCTTGAAGGCCTCCTCGACCCGGCCGCCGAAAAGGCGCGTCTGGCCAAAGAGCTTGAGAAAGCACGCGCCTTTGTAACCACACTCGAGAACAAGCTCGCGAACGAAGGTTTTATCTCCAGAGCGCCCGCTGAAGCGGTTGAAGCGGAACGCGAGAAATTGCGTCTGCAAATCGACAAGGTCGGCAAGCTCGAAGAAGCCCTCCAGGATTTGGGTTAACCTCCGGGCCGAGCGCGCGCATGCTGAAAAAGTTCTTGGCCGAGCGGGCGCGGTTCCGCAACACCTATACGCATAGCAATCCAAGCATGCGTGATTTTTTGCGTTGGCTGCTCACGCGCACCGCACCTCCCAAAGCCACGGCTCAGCGCGTGATCCCCTGTGACCCCACACGCCTGCGGGCCCACAACGGCACCCCCCAAATCACATGGGTTGGTCATTCCACGTTTTTAATCCAGCTCGAGAACCGCAATATACTGACCGACCCGATCTTCACCGATCGCGCGTCACCGGTTTATTTCGGGGGGCCCAAACGCGTGACACCGCCGGGCATTCGCCTCGACCAATTACCGCATATCGACGTGGTGTTGATTTCACATGATCATCACGACCATTTGAACGAACATTCGGTGCGCGGCATTTTGAAGCGAGCACAAGACGCCGGCGAACCCATGCCGTTGTTCATTGTACCCGAAGGCTTGGGCACGTGGTTCCGCAAACGCGGGTTTCCTCGGGTTGAAGAAGTCGCGTGGTGGCAGACGCTTGATGCAAAAGCGGCTCCTGAATTGGGACCGTTGCGCGTGCTTGGCACGCCGGTGCAGCATTGGAGCCAGCGCTTTCCGTGGATCGTGAACCGGACGCACTGGACAGGCTTTGTCGTAGAAAGCGGCGAAGAATCTGGGGGTAAGTTGTTATTCCCGGGTGACACGGGATACTCCCGTGACTTCGCGGACATTCGGGAAAAGATCGGCCCCATGTCGGTGGCCTTATTGCCGATCGGAGCGTATGAACCACGTTGGTTTATGGCCCCGATGCATACGAGCCCCGTAGACGCGGTGCGGATTCATCGCGACCTTGAATGTTCGCTCTCCATCGCGATGCATTGGGGCACGTTCCCGCTCACCGACGAGCCGTTTGATGAGCCGCCGCGTTTGCTTGCCCAAGCGATGCGCGAGGCCGAAGTCCGTCCCGAACATTTCTGGGTCATGGAACACGGCGAAACCCGCGACCTCAGCCATGTGTGGGGCGTAAATCGCGCGACTTTGTAAACTGATCCGCATGTTGCGCAAAGGTATGCACTCACGTTTTGTGCGGCTATCACTGTGTTTTTTGGGATATACATGGGCGCAGGCCGTGACACCGCTGGTCAACAAGGACAGCGTGAATCCTTATCGCTACGGCAGCAAAGAATTCCATGCCTACGCCGACACGATTCGTCGGGGATATGAGGCCTACACCGCCTACAGGGAGATTGCGCTTCGCTTCAATCAAGAACTCGCAGGACGGTATCCCTTTGGCGATTTGAACACTCACGATGCCTATCCGCGAACAGTGTGCGATTTTTTCAGGGCCAACGAAAACCAGATCAAACTACTTGGGCCGCAACTGCGGGCGCTGGCGAACGCTAAAGAATCTCCGGCGTTCCTCGCCCGGCTCGATTCAGCAGGGCGTTTTCTTTCCGCGACTGTTTGTGCGCGTTTCAATCA